>JAFNXG010000180.1 GCA_017383505.1 Clostridium sp. | reverse complement strand
CTTTTAGGATATAGTTACTATAATGGTAAAAAGACAAATAAGAAATAAATTAAATTTAAATAATATTAAGCAGTGCTAAAGTAAAGTTTGGTGCTGCTATTTTTATACTATATTTGCTTTCATGGGTACGTATCCAATTTTTTTTGCTTTATTTTCTTTCATATTATTTTGCCTTTTTAGTAACTAAATATTATAATAATGACTTTTATAGTATGCCTAAAATAAAAGATAGTAAAAAATAAAGAAATATATTTAATGATTTTTATAAATAAGTTATTATAGCTATTGAAACTTTATTTTTAGAAATATTATATACTTAGATAGATTGAAATGGAGATAAATAATGAATAAGAAAATAAATATATCAAAAATTATAGATTATGATAAGTTTAAATGTACTGCAGATAAGTGCAAATTCACTTGTTGTGAAGGTTGGGATATAAATATAGATCAGAATACCTTTAGTAAATGGAAGAAGGAAGAAGATAAATTTGATTATATTTTAAGTAATTTAAGAACAGAAAATAACAGTGAAAATCAATATTTTATAGATAAATATACACATGCTAAATGTCCATTATTAGATGAAAATGGATTATGTAATATAGTAAAAAGTCATGGAGAAGAATATCTTTCTTTAACTTGTCACACGTTTCCTAGAATAAAAAATGAATTTAAAAATAGAAATGAATTTTCTCTATCATGTTCATGTCCAGAAGTTGTAGAAATTATAAGTAATATTAATGGAAAAATAGAGATGATATATGAAGAAGATGAAAACTCGATAGATAATTCATTAGAATTTAAAATTAGAAATGTATTGATTAATATAATTGAGCAAGATGAAATAGATTTAGACTATAAATTAATAATAAGCTTCCAAATGTTATTAGGTATTTTAGAAAATATACATATTAACGAAAGAAAGCTATTAACACAAATAGATCAGTATAATGATAAAAATTATTTAAAAGATACTGAAAATATGTATAAAGAGATAAATTTAAATATAGAAGAGTCAATTGAGGAAGTTAACAATCTATTTTTAGATATTGTAGATAATTATAGAGATGTTTCTGGAATTGGTGATATATTAGAGGAGATTTCAAGTTTTGCAGAAGAAATAGAGATAGATTATCTTTGTGATGAATGGGACGAATATAAAAATATATTTAGAGAAAAAGATAAGCTGATAAAAAATTGTATAGTATCTAAAATTATATCTAACTGTAATAGTAGTGATATAGAAGAATTAATACTTTCATTCCAAACAATTATATTAGAATACATATTAATTAGATATGCGCTTTTCTTAAAGTATTGCATTGATGGAAGCAAAGAGGTGAATATTCAAGATATAAAGGATTATGTAGTTATATTTTCAAGAGTTATAGGAAATAATTATGAAGCTGTCATAGAATTTTTAAATGATGGATTTGGAAGTAGTATTCTAGAAATTGGATATATATGCTTCATAAGTTTACAATAGAAGGTTTATGAAAGTTACTCATAAAAATGATTGTAAAATATAAAATTAAATAAAGAATATGTATAATATAATAGTAACCACTGAAGAATTTATATTTTCAGTGGTTATTTAATTTCAAAAACAATATACTTTATAAAATATAAGATGTTATTAAAGTACGTATCTTATAAAGATAAATTATTTAATTAAATTATCTACACCATTTACAGCAGTGTGCTCATTTTCATCAATAGGTATAATAATGCACTTTTGACCATTAATTATTTCAGATTTTATTTGAGAAACTTTTTCAGGTTTTACTTGAAGTACAATATCATAGTTTAATGTAGGTTCAGTAGTAGCTTCTGTATTATTTTCATCTAATTCAATAGCAGCTTCTTCAGTTTGAGAATCTATTGAAGCACTCTGACTTACACGTTCTAATTTGCTTTCTAAGATTTTAACTTGTCTTTCAAGCATTTCTTCTTTTTTCTTTTGAGCTTTTGCAGCAAGAACTTTATTATCTAATAATACATCAGCTATAGGAGGGGTATCTCCAAAGTTTTCAGTATAACATTTATCTATTTTAGTTGTTATATCTTCAGGAACACCACTTAAAGATAGTATTTCTTGTACTACATCATTAGTTAAAACTATAGGCTCATCACTATCTTCATGAATAACATTATGTTCTTCTATTTTATTATTAAGACTTTCTTGTATCTCCATAAAGAAATGTTCAGATTTTTTTTCATCAGGTCCAAGAGCATCACGTATTATTTCATTAAATACTTGCTTTTGTTCAGTATGAGTTTGTTTTGATGTACATCCTAATACGCTTTCCATTATTTCAGGATGTGTATCTTTAGCATTCTTAGTGTAATACATAACAGAATTAACATCTGTGCCACGATTTATAAATGCAGGGAATACAAATCCGTTACTTGGAGCTTCAACAACCCAGTCTCTAGAGCGTGACTTAATTGCATTATCTTCTTCAAAATATCTAAGACCAGCTTTAGAAAGTTCTACTGGACATATTGCACATAAAATATATTCATAAACTTCTTCAGATTCATCTAATTTAGCATTATCCTTGGTTTTAGTAATAATATCGTAAGCATCATGGAATACAAGTATTAAAAAGTTACCTGTATAATCATAATTATCTATAATTAATTTATAAAAATCATCTAGTAAAGCATCATCTTTTAATTGGCTGTTTTTTAGCTGCATAAGAGAAAGTTGTCTTTCATTTATATGCTCTTCATTAAGAGGAAAATTAAGCTCTAAAATATTATTACCAATAGTACCAGAAAGAACCTTTTTAGCAATTTCTAAAAATTTAAAATAATCATCTTCTTCTAAGTTTAAAAAGGTTTCTCTAAATTTTAATAAAATATTCTTCTCACCATTAACATAACAACCACACATTTTAGTAAATGTACAATGATCTTTTTTAAAACGCTTTTTTAATTCTAATATATCTTTTTTTCTCATATATAATCCTCTCAATCTATTTTATTTAAGTACATATTTAAGGATATGTTACCAATACAAGTATAATATTCATTAGAGACCTCTGCAAGAATGAAATAGACTGCAATTAGTAAATTATAAATTTTCCAATAAAATATTAAAGAAAATAAAAATATTATTTTAAAATATTTTTATTGACTATAACGTTACGTTATAGATTATAGTTAGATTTATAGTTAGGAAAACCAAGTAATAGTTATAATAAGTAAATTAAAGATACTGATTAATTTACAAGAAAAAGGGAGGGTTCAGAAAAATGAAAATAAGTGAAGTAGCTAAATTAAGTGGAGTTACAGTAAGAACGCTTCATTATTATGATGAAATTGGACTTTTAAAGCCAAATAAAATTACTGAAGCTGGATATAGAGTATACTCCAATGAAGATTTAGAAACCTTGCAACAAATATTATTTTTTAGAGAATTAGATTTTCAGTTAAATGAGATAAAAGAAATAATGATGAATCCTAACTATGATAAAAATAAAGCTTTAAATAAGCATAAAGAATTACTTATAGAAAAAAGAGAAAGACTTGATGGGTTAATTAATTTAATTGATAAAACAATAAAAGGAGATAATAATATGAGTTTTAAGGAATTTGATAATAGTAAAATAGAAGAAAATAAGAATAAATATGCAGAGGAAGTTAAAAATCGTTGGGGAAATACTGATGCATATAAAGAATACGAAAAAAAGACAAAGAGCTATGATAAAAATTCTTGGAATACAATTAATGAAGATATGGCAAAAATATTAAAAGAATTTGCTGATAATAGAAATGAAGAACCTAATAGTGATATTGCACAAGGCTTAGTTGAAAAATGGAGAATGTATATAACTTCAAATTTCTATAATTGTACAAAGGAAATATTAAGTGGACTAGGTTTAATGTATACAAGTGATGAAAGATTTAAAAAAAATATAGACCAATACGGTGAAGGAACTGCAGAATTCATGGCAAAGGCAATTGAATTTTATTGTTTGTAACATGGAGATGAAAAATTAATAGATAATTTTCAGGAATTGTGTAATTTGCGTTAACAGTTTCACAGTTACTGGAAAATAAATATTTCATTTTTTCGCTTCTGCGTAACGAGCCATTTAGATTAAGGTAGATTATAAAGAGTTTGGCTGATATAATATTTTTAGAATATTTACAAACGAGGAGTAATTAAATGAAATATTATTTAGCACCAATGGAAGGTATTACAGGACACATATATAGAAATGCCTATAAAAAATATTTTCATGATATAGATAAGTATTTTACACCTTTTATCGTACCAAATCAAAGTTTAAGTTTAAAAACTAAAGAGTTAAGAGATTTGTTGCCAGAAAATAATGAAGGTTTAAATATAATTCCACAAATATTAACTAATGATGCAGAAGGATTTATTATAACTGCAAATAAGCTTAAACAATTAGGATATAGTGAGATAAATTTAAATTTAGGATGTCCAGCAGGAACTGTTGTTTCAAAGAAAAGAGGATCAGGATTTTTAGCTTATCCGGATGAATTAGATAGATTTTTAGATGAAATTTATAAAATTGATGATATGAAGATATCAATAAAAACTAGATTAGGAAAAGAAAGAGCAGATGAATTTTATAAACTTATAGAAGTATATAATAAATATCCTCTTGAGGAATTAATAATTCATCCTAGAACTAGAGAAGATTTTTATGGAAATACACCAAATTTAGAAATGTTTAAAGAAGCACTTTCTTTAAGTAATCATTCTATATGTTACAACGGAGATATTTTTACTGTTAATGATTATAAAAATATAGTAGAAAAATTCCCTAATATTGATAAAGTGATGCTTGGAAGAGGAATATTAGCTAATCCAGGATTAATTAAAGAAATTAAAGAAAATACATTTATTACAAAAGATATACTAAAAGCTTTTCATGATGAAATCTTTGAAAATTATGTTGTATTATTAAAAGAAGATAAGAATGCTATGTATAGAATGAAGGAATTATGGGGATATATGTCTCATATATTTACCGATAATAAAAAATATTATAAAAAAATTAAAAAAGCACAAAAAGCAACTGATTATAAAGTTGCAGTAAATAGTTTATTTGCAGAACAAGAAATTATAAAAGGTGCAGGGCTATTTAGTGAAGAATAGTAATATATAAAGAAATACGCTTTTAAACATAGTTTTCTAGTTTAAAAGCGTATCTTTCTAATTAGATAAGTATTTATTTATAAAGTTATAGATAGTTGTCCAGTAAGTTTTTGGATCAACTTCAGATGCCTTTGCATGTTCAGCATCATTTATTGTAAGCATTTCTTTTTCTGAACTTGTTGCATTATAAAGTTCTTCCATCATGTAGTAAGGAACAAAGTCATCTTTATCTCCATGGATATATAAAATTGGAGTTTTAGACTTTTTAACTTGATCTATAGCAGAAGCTTCACCTAATGTATATCCAGCTCTGATTTTAGTAATTACTGATGAAACATTAAGTATAGGGAACTCAGGTAATGAGAATAATTGCTCTAATTGATAAGCAAATTCATCCCAAACAGAGGTATACCCGCAATCAGCAACTATTGCTTTTATGTTAGATGGTAAATCTTCTCCAGAGGTCATACATACTGTAGCAGCTCCCATAGAAACACCATGAAGTACTATTTCAGCATTAGGATTTTTAGATAATATATTATTTATCCAAGAAATAATATCTAGCCTATCATCAAATCCCATTCCAATATAATCACCTTCACTTAAACCATGTGCTCTTAAATCTGGAATAAGTACATTAAAGCCCATATCATAATATTTTTTAGCATAAGAACTCATATTAATACCCTCACTAGTATAACCATGTACAACTATAGCCCATTTATTTGATGGTATTGTATTTTGAATTTTATAGCTGTGAAGTTTTAAATTATCTGAAGATGTAATATATTCATCAGTATAATTTTGACTATTTAATAGCCATTCCTTATCTTCATCTAAGACTTGTCCACTAGTTGTTGAAGCTTCCTCAGGTGTTCCAAATATAATATCTTTAGGGGTATCGGGGTTTAAGGCTAAATTATAAAAGTAATTTCCTATAAACCCTAAACAAGTTATTACAACTACAAGTATTGTAAATAAAATGATCTTAAAAAATTTCTTTTTATTCATTTTAATCTCCTATTATATAAGAATATTTTGATAATCGAATTATTTTTATTTTACTATTAAGTAATACTAAAAATCAAGGGGAAAAATTAGTTGTAAAGAGGTCTTTAATATAGTTTACAGTTTAATTATTTTGATAAAAATTTAACTTATATATTGGTAAAAAATAATTTTGACTATGTAGAAAAAATATATATAATATAAGAAGTGATTTTTTTTGTAGAATATGATACGGGGTGGATTAAGTTAAATGGAAGATAAAAATAAACTTCAAGAAGAAATAGTGAAGTCTGATAACAAGAATATTGAAAAAATGTGGAAGGCTATAGATGAAGAAACTTCTTTTAAATCATTTTTAGAAAAAATGACTAAGGATGAATTAGTTAAGATAGCTAAAAAGTATTCTGTAAAAGGTCTTACAATATTAAAAAAAGCTGACGTTGTTGAAAGAATGATGGAAGTAATATTAAATAATACTAGAGTTGTT
>JAFNXG010000179.1 GCA_017383505.1 Clostridium sp. | reverse complement strand
TTCATTAAATAGAGAAAGAGTTTGGACTTTTAACCCTACAGTTGCAGTTGGAGATAAAGTTGAAGCTGGAGATGTAATAGGAACAGTTCAAGAAACTGCTGTTGTGTTACATAAAATAATGGTTCCTTATGGAATAGAAGGGACTGTTAAAGAAATAAAGAGCGGAGATTTCACAGTTGTTGATACAGTTTGTGTTGTTGAAACAGCTAAAGGCGATAGAGAAGTTCAATTAATGCAAAAATGGCCTGCAAGAAAAGGTAGACCATATGCACAAAAATTAAAGCCAGAAGCTCCAATGACTACAGGTCAAAGAGTTATCGATACATTCTTCCCAGTAGCTAAGGGGGGAGCTGCTGCTGTACCAGGTCCTTTCGGAGCAGGTAAGACAGTTGTTCAACACCAAATTGCAAAATGGGGAGATGCTGAAATAGTTGTTTACGTTGGATGCGGTGAGCGTGGTAACGAAATGACAGACGTTCTTAACGAGTTCCCAGAATTAAAAGACCCTAAAACTGGTGAATCTCTAATGAAAAGAACAGTTCTTATAGCTAATACTTCAAATATGCCAGTTGCTGCCAGAGAAGCTTGTATATACACAGGTATAACAATAGCTGAATACTTCAGAGATATGGGATACTCTGTATCTATCATGGCTGACTCTACATCAAGATGGGCAGAGGCATTAAGAGAAATGTCTGGTAGACTTGAAGAAATGCCAGGGGATGAAGGTTACCCAGCATACTTAGGATCAAGACTTTCAGATTACTATGAAAGAGCTGGTAAAGTTGTTTGTTTAGGTAAAGATGGAAGACAAGGTGCAGTTACTGCAATCGGTGCAGTTTCGCCTCCAGGAGGAGACTTATCTGAGCCAGTTACACAATCAACATTAAGAATAGTTAAAGTTTTCTGGGGATTAGATGCTCAACTTGCATATAAGAGACACTTCCCAGCTATAAACTGGATTAACTCATATTCTTTATATTCTGACACAGTTGATGGTTACTTAAACAAAACTGTTGCTGAAGATTGGTCTGCTTTAAGACAAGAAGCTATGACTTTACTTCAAGAAGAATCAGGTTTACAAGAAATCGTAAGCTTAGTAGGTATAGATGCATTATCTGAAAAAGATAGATTAAAATTAGAAGTTGCTAAGTCTGTAAGAGAAGACTATTTACAACAAAATGGTTTCCACGAAATAGACACTTATACTTCATTAGATAAACAATACAAAATGTTAAAGCTTGTATTATTATTCAGAAAAGAAGCTGAAAGAGCTTTAGATGCAGGTGTTTACTTAGATAAAATCTTAGAATTAGAAGTAAGAGATAAGATTGCAAGAAGTAAATATATCCACGAAGATAACATATCTAGAATGGATGAAATTGCTGCTGAATTAAGAGCTAACATTGATACTTTAATCAACGAAGGAGGGGTTCTTTAATGCTTAAGGAGTATAGAACAATTACAGAAGTTGTTGGTCCTTTAATGGTTGTTGAAGGAGTTAGCGGTGTTAAGTATGACGAACTAGTTGAAGTTGAATTACAAACTGGTGAATTAAGAAGAGGTAAGGTTCTAGAAGTTAATGGAACTAAAGCAATGGTTCAATTATTCGAAGGATCATCAGGAATTAACTTAAAAGGAACTAAGGCTAAATTCTTAGGAAAGCCACTTCAATTAGGTGTATCAGAAGATATGCTAGGAAGAGTATTTGATGGAATGGGTCATCCAATTGATAACGGTCCAAAAATAATACCAGAAAAGCAATTAGATATAAATGGGGAAGCAATTAACCCAGTATCAAGAAATTACCCATCAGAATTTATACAAACAGGTATATCTGCAATTGATGGATTAAATACACTTGTTAGAGGACAAAAGTTACCAGTGTTCTCTGCATCAGGTCTTCCACATGCTCAATTAGCTGCACAAATAGCAAGACAAGCGACTGTTTTAAATTCAGATGCTAACTTTGCCGTTGTTTTTGCTGCTATAGGTATAACATTCGAAGAATCTCAATTCTTCGTTGATGAATTCAAGAAGACAGGTGCTATAGATAATGCTGTATTATTTATGAACTTAGCTTCTGACCCAGCTATCGAAAGAATAGCTACACCAAGAATGGCATTAACAGCTGCTGAATTCTTAGCATACGAAAAAGATATGCACGTTCTTGTTATCATGACAGATATAACTAACTATGCTGAAGCTTTAAGAGAAGTTTCTGCAGCTAGAAAGGAAGTTCCAGGTAGAAGAGGTTACCCAGGTTACTTATATACTGACCTTTCTACATTATATGAAAGAGCAGGTAGAATTAATGGAAGAGGTGGTTCAATTACTCAAATTCCAATTTTAACAATGCCTGAAGAAGATAAAACTCACCCAATTCCAGACTTAACTGGATATATTACAGAAGGACAAATTATCCTTTCAAGAGAGTTATATAAGAAAGGTATTATGCCACCAATTGACGTATTACCATCACTTTCAAGACTTAAAGATAAGGGTATAGGTAAAGGTAAGACTAGAGAAGACCATGCTGATACAATGAACCAATTATTCTCAGCTTATGCACAAGGTAAGCAAGCTAAAGAATTATCAGCAATCTTAGGAGAATCTGCTTTATCTGAAACAGATAAGAAGTTTGCTAAGTTTGCAGAAGCATTTGAAGAACAATATGTTTCTCAAGGTTTCGAAGCAAATAGATCAATAGAAGAAACTTTAAATATAGGTTGGAAATTACTTACGATTCTTCCTAAGACAGAACTTAAGAGAATCAGAGATGAATATCTTGAAAAGTATATGCCAAAGGGAGATGAAGAGTAGAATATGGCAAAATTAAATGTCAATCCTACTAGAATGGAGCTATCTAAGCTGAAGAAAAGATTAGTTACTGCAGCAAGAGGGCATAAGCTTCTTAAAAACAAACAAGATGAGTTAATGAGACAATTTATTAATCTTGTTAAATATAACAATGAATTAAGAAAATCAGTAGAAGCTGAACTTGAAGGTTCATTTAAAGACTTCGTTATGGCTAGTGCTGTAATGAGTTCTGAATTTTTAGAAGAAGCAGTTGCTTATCCAAAAGATAGTGTATCTGTTGAAGTAGGAACAAAAAACATAATGAGTGTTAATGTTCCGCAAATGAAATTCCACAGACAATTACAAGATAGTGAAGGAAGCATTTATCCATATGGTTTTGCCAATACATCTTCTGAATTAGATGATGCTATAGGAAAGCTAGAATCTATACTTCCTAAGCTTCTTGAATTAGCTGAAGTTGAAAAATCAACTCAGTTAATGGCTGATGAAATTGAAAAGACAAGAAGAAGAGTTAATGCGCTTGAATATATGACTATTCCTCAATTACAAGAAACAATCAAGTTTATTAGAATGAAACTTGATGAAAATGAAAGAGGAGCTCTTACTAGATTAATGAAGGTTAAAGATATGATTAATTCAAGAGCGCAATAAAGTTTACATTATCACAAAAAAAGGAGCTGTATTTAATACAGCTCCTTTAATTTTTGTAATTTAATAATAGAATTTATAAATAGTTAAATATAGAATATTATTTATTATATATTTGATAATAATTTAATTTAATAGTATAATGCTATTATATAAATAATAGTGCATATTAGGATGAGACTTTTAAGGAGAACGTTAATGAAGTACTTAATTGGAACGGTATTAGCTTTTTTAATAGTATTTACTTTAATGCCAATACTTATTAAATTAGCTTTTAAATATAATTTTACAGATAAGCCGACAAAAAGAAAAATACATAAGGGATCTACTCCTCTTTGTGGAGGAATTGCTATGTTTATAGGGTTCTTTATAGCATATTTTACAGCATTTTATAATTATAGTTTTGATGAAAAATATGGAATATTCATAGGAGCTTTATTAATCTTAATTATAGGAGCAATAGATGATTACTATAAAAGTATAGGAAAAGAATTCGCTATTATACCTAGATTAATAGTTCAGTTATTAGCTGCAATAATAGTATTTAAATCAGGAATTTCCTTTCAGGGATTTACAAATCCTTTTAGTGGAGAGTATATAACATTAGCTCCGATAATTCAATTCTTACTTACAATAACATGGATATTTGGTGTAACAACAGTAATTAATTGGTCAGATGGAATGGATGGATTAGCTGGAGGATTATCTTTTATATCTGCTATAACATTTGCAACCTCAGCTATAATATTATCTCAACCAACATCATTAGTATTATCTTTGATTACAGCTGGAGTTATATTAGCATTTTTATTTTATAATAAGTATCCAGCAAAGGTATTTATGGGAGATTCAGGGGCAAATTTCTTAGGATTTATATTAAGTATAATTGCATTAGATGGTGCATTTAAAGGAGCTACTATATTAAGCTTAATGATACCAATTTTAGCTTTAGCAGTACCTATATTTGATAATATATTTGTTATATTTAAAAGATTTTCAGAGGGAAAACCCATATATCAAGCTGATAGAAGTCAAATTCATTATAGACTTCAAGAAAAAGGATTAAATACTAATCAAATTGTAAGATATATAAGTATAATTAGCTTAACTTGTAGTATTATTTCATTATTAATGTTATTAATAAAATCATAAATATTTATAAAAGAAAAAGTTTTACATAATCTAATAATCTTATCATAAATGGTCATAGGATGGACATATTAACTGTAGAAGAATGCGAGAGTAGCAAGTTTAAAGTGATAAGTAAATATAAAATAACTTATCATTTATTAAAAGTTAAACATGGTGTGAAATTCATCAGTTAAAAGCTTATAGATAAGGATATTTTATGGGTAAAATTTAACCTAAAGGATAATCCTTTAGGTTTTTTTGTATTATAGAAATAATATTAAATAAAGTGGGGGGTTGTTTATTTAATGAGAATTAATGAATTATTTAATAGTAAGGAGCTTGTATTTTCCTTTGAAATATTTCCACCAAAATCTACATCTTCAGTAAATACTATTTATAAAACTTTAGAAGAATTAAAAGATTTAACTCCGGATTTTATTAGTGTTACCTATGGGGCAGGAGGAAGTTTGAAAAATAATAGAACAATAGAGTTATCATCATTAGTTAAAGAGAAATATGGTGTAGAAGCTGTTGCTCATTTAACTTGCATTAATTCAACAAAAAGTGAAATAGACTATATTTTAGATGATCTAAAAGCTAATGGAATTGAGAATATATTAGCTTTAAGGGGAGATATGCTAAAAGGAGTAACTTTAAAAGGCGACTTTAAATATGCATATGAACTTATATCTCATATTAAAGAAAGAGGAGATTTTAATATTGCAGCAGCATGTTATCCAGAAGGTCATATTAGAGGAAGAGATATTAAAGAAGATATGATTCATTTAAAGCTAAAGGAAGAAAGTGGAGCAACACATTTTATTTCTCAATTATTTTTTGATAATAATTATTTTTATAATTTTTTAGAACAAAAGGAAAAACTAAATATAAAGTCTTCAGTTGAAGCAGGTATTATGCCAGTTACTAATAAAGCACAAATTGAAAGAATAACTTCATTATGTGGAGCAAAGGTGCCAGAAAAATTTATTAAAATAATGAATAAATACGAATATGATAAAGAGGCATTAAGAGATGCAGGTATAGCTTATGCAGTTGAGCAAATTGTTGATTTAGTATCAAGTGGTGTACAAGGCATACATTTATATACAATGAATAATCCATATGTTGCAAGAAAAATAAGTGAAAGTATAACTTCAATCATTAAGTCTATAAATAAAAAGAGTATTGTTTAGTTGGAGGTATTAATAATGGAAAAGGTAGAGAGTTTTGAATTAGATCATAGAAAAGTAAAAGCGCCTTATATAAGAAAGTGTAGTTTATTAACAGGTCCTAATGGAGATTATGTAACAAAGTTTGATATTAGATTTTTACAACCCAATAAACAAGCATTTGGAACAGCAGCAATGCATGGATTAGAGCACTTATTAGCATATGAACTTAGAAAAAATTTAGATGGAATAATTGATTTATCACCAATGGGATGCAGAACAGGATTTTATTTAAGTATTTTTGGAGATAGAAACCCAAATGAGATAAAGATAGCTATGGAGAATGCTTTAAATGAAATTTTAAAAGCCACAGAAATTCCGGCAGCTAATGAAATTCAATGTGGTAATTATAGAGATTTATCATTATTTGGTGCTAAAGAGTATTCTAAAGAGGTATTAAAAAAGGGATTTTCATTAAATATTTATTAAATTATAAAAGAAAGTATATCAGTTTAAATTAAAAATTTATTCTGATATACTTTCTTTTATTTACTACTATTATTATTAAGAGTGTTATGTACCTTCTCTAAATAATTGTGTTGAGTTACAATATTGTTTTCAAAAGATTCTATAGCGTTTTTAGTAAAGTTTCCTATTTTATATAGATTAACAGAAGAGTTTTCAGTAATTTTTTTACTCATAATAATAACCTTCTTTCTAAACAATAATATTAAAATTAGAAGAGAAATAGTAGTTGTTAATATTATTCCTAAAAATAAAAATATTATTACAAACTTATTACTTAAATTGACAAATAAGTGATAAAATAGTAGAATTAATTTAATTTATGAAAAGTTTAAATTAAATATTTTAAGGGGGCATATATAATGAAGGCTATTTTAACTGTAATAGGAAAAGATAAAGTTGGAATTATAGCAGGAATAAGTAGTGAATTACAAGAACTAAATATTAATATTTTAGATGTTAATCAAACAATAATGAGTGAATTTTTTACAATGATAATGATGTTAGATTTAAAATTAAGTAAAAATAATTTTGAAGAAATAAAAAATATCTTAGAAGACAAAGGTAAAAAATTAGGAGTTGAAGTTAAGATTCAAAGAGAAGAAATATTTAATTCAATGTATACAGTATAAATATTTAGCCTTTGATGGAGGGGATTTATGAACACTAATAATATATTAGAAACTATAAAAATGATAGAAGAAGAGAAATTAGATATTAGAACCATAACTATGGGAATTTCTCTTTTAGATTGTATAGATAGCGATGGTAATAGAGCAAGAGAAAAGATATATAATAAAATTACAACTTGTGCTAAAGATTTAGTTAAAGTAGGAAATGAAATATCAAATGAATTTGGAGTTCCTATAGTAAATAAAAGAGTTTCTGTTACTCCAATTTCAATAATTGCAGGAGCAACAAATGAAACTAATTATTTTAAATTTGCGGAAGTATTAGATAAAGCAGCTAATGAATTAGGAATAGATTTTATAGGTGGATTTTCAGCATTAGTACATAAGGGATATACTAAAGGTGATAAAATCCTTATGAACTCTATACCAGAGGCTTTATCTAAAACTAATAAGGTTTGTGCATCTGTAAATGTTGGATCAAGTAAATGTGGAATTAACATGGATGCAGTTAAAGATATGGGATATATTATAAAAAGAACAGCAGAACTAACTGCTGATAAAAAAGGTTTTGGATGTGCAAAGCTTGTTGTATTTGCTAATGCTGTTGAGGATAATCCATTTATGGCGGGAGCTTTTCATGGAGTTGGAGAAGCTGATAGAATAATTAATGTGGGAGTAAGCGGTCCAGGAGTAGTACAGAGAGCTATAGAAAAAGTTAAAGGAGAAAAATTTGATGTAGTAGCTGAAACTATTAAAAGAACTGCATTTAAAATTACTAGAATAGGGCAATTAGTAGCTAGTGAAGCATCTAAAAGATTAGATACTCCTTTTGGGATTGTAGATTTATCATTGGCTCCTACTCCTGCAATAGGTGATTCTGTAGCTCATATTCTAGAAGCAATGGGTCTTGAAGTTGTAGGAACTCATGGAACTACTGCAGCATTAGCTCTTTTAAATGATGCAGTAAAAAAAGGCGGGGTAATGGCTTGTAATCATGTTGGAGGATTAAGTGGTGCTTTTATTCCTGTTTCAGAGGATATAGGAATGATAAATGCGGTATTAAATGGTTCGTTAAACATAGAAAAATTAGAAGCTATGACAGCTATTTGCTCAGTAGGTTTAGATATGATAGCTATTCCAGGAGATACTACTGCTGAAACCATATCAGCAATGATTGCAGATGAAAGTGCAATTGGAGTTATTAATAATAAAACTACAGCTGTTAGAATTATACCTGCACCAGGATGTAAAGTTGGAGATTTAGTTGAGTTTGGTGGATTATTAGGTACAGCGCCTGTGATGGAAATAAATAAATATTCATCTTTTGATTTTATTCAAAGGGGTGGAAGAATACCAGCACCTATTCATTCTTTTAAAAATTAATTGGTAAGTTTGTAATATAGCTATAAAAGATAAAACTGAAAGTTATATAATATTTAACTTTCAGTTTTTTTATAGTTAATTTATATAAAAATCTATAAAATATATATTTAAGCATATCAAAATTAGAAATTATATAATAAAAATGTTTAAATTAGGTAATAATATAAATAATTATATCTGTACAAATAGTCTATAGTAGATTACTATTAAAAGTTATATAAAATAATAGATTGGCGGTGAGGAATAATGGGTGAAAATTT
>JAFNXG010000178.1 GCA_017383505.1 Clostridium sp. | reverse complement strand
ACCACAATAGCTATTATCTATAATACCTAAATGATTAGTTTGTATTATTCCCCAAGTTTTAAATGTTGAACTTCTAGGAGCTAAGTGAGCTTCAAAGCCTTCTGGTAATTGCATAGCAAAACCTAGTGGTATCATTGCTCTTTCTCCTTCTTTTATTATCATATCTGCATTAGCATAAACATCTATCCAATTACCTTTAGATATAACTTCTAATTTTCTAGCACCATCAAAGTATTTAATTTTAATATTCATTAAACATCACCTCTACCATAATAAATTATTTTTTTTTCTCCTTACTTTTTCTAATGTTTCCAATTCGTCATCATAAACAAACCAAAAAGGTCTTTCAGTTACACCTTTTAATCCACAGGATTTTATAATATCAAATGCTTTTCTACGAACAACTACATTTAAAGAACCATCATGTCCTGAAAATTCTTCTATTGCTAAAAGATAACAAGTATCTAATTCTCCATAACCAACTATACAACATTTTTGATAATCACTATACTTAAACATTTGTCCTATTTTAAATTTTCTCATTATTCCATCTCCTTAAGATAAAAAGTTTGGTTTTTATATACAACACCTTCTGGATAATTTTTATGACACACTATATTTCTTACTCTTTGCTCTAGCTTTAACTCATTAGGTCTACTGTCACTTTGTTTTAAGCATTCATGATATTTACCGTCTAAATATCTATAACAAAGCTTCTCAAAGTCTTGAAGTGTTATTATTCTTTTTTCGGATAATACATTTTTCAATAAAGATTTTATATGTCTTTCATTCATAATTCCCACCCCCATGAGATTAATAATTATTATATTTTATTATCTTAAGAGAATTAAATTCTTCAAAAGTAGTTATTTCACCTACATCTTTAAATCCTTCAATCTCTAGTATTTTTATATTAATAAAGTATTTATAATTATCTATAGACTTTAAAATAGCATTATGCCCTGCTTCATCATTATCAAAAGCAAGTATAATGCTATCAAAATTTTGTAATAATAAATTCATTTGTTCTCTAGTAATTCTAGCACCAAAAGTACCAACAACATTCTTAACTCCTATTTGATATAAAGAAAGAACATCTATAATACCTTCTACTAAAAATACTTCTCTATAGCCTAAAGATACAACTTCAGAAAGATTATATAATATATCTCCTGTTTTTATACCTTTAGGAACATGTAACCATTTAGGTTTAGCTTCTCCATTGGCTCTAAGTGAAGCTCCTATATTATCTATAGGAAACACTATTCTATTATACGATTTAGAATAAAAGACATTAAAATGGTCTAAAGTATCTTTAGTTAAATGTCTATATCTATTTATCTTAATTGCAGTTCCTAGTTTTCTTAGATTAAATTTATCTTGTTTATCTTTAGACTCCATATATTTTAACCATCTGTTTATCTCTAACATATAATCTTGTTTTCTTTTGTTAAATTGCATGTTAGAAATATCTATTCCTAAATCATTAGCTACTAATTGAAGAGCTGTCTTAAAGTCTACAGAATATACTTCTTCATATAAATTAATTATATCTCCTCCTATAGACTCCTTATGACATCTCCAAAAGTTATTTTCAAAGTACCAATTGAAGTTATAGCTATCTCCATGATGTAGAGGACAAGTACAAGTAATAGAATGTTCATTTACTGAAGATATGATACTACCAAATTTTATAAGAGTATTTTCTATAAACTCTGGATATAAGTGGTTGTTAATTACTTCTATTATATCCATGTCTTGTTATTCTTCTTACCTAACTTCAATAATTCAAAACGACTAGACCATACTTCAAATACCATTTTTTCATCTTCTGGAAGAGAACATTCTGTTCTTTGAATAAAAGGATTATCACTTTTTACACAAATAACACCTATTAAATTTCTACTACCTGTTTTTCTTACTACTTTACATATAGTTCCTTCACAAGTATAAGAGTATCCATTATCAGGCTTTCCTATTATTAAATCTCCAATATTAAACATACTACCACTCCTTAATATTATTCTTTTTGGGATGGAAATAATTGTAGACATTAACTGGAACATGTTCTTTGCCATCACCAGATTGCATAGTTCTTCTTTCATAAGTATATCTTCCATAAGTTATTCTAACTTGTCCATCAAAATCTTTTCTAATAAAAACACATTTGCTTTTGTATATTGAGTCCATATAATTTACCCAAATATCAAGAAAATTTCTTAAAGTAGTGTGATAATAATTAAATTTATTTCCATATTCTTTAGATAATCCTTTATATATTTGAGTTAGTTCATCTTCTGCTTTCCCATCATGTATTGCTAAACATGCTATTACCATTTAATCATCTCCTTTATATTTCATATAGCATACCTAAAGGCTTATCAAACTGGAAGTCTAATTTCTCATCTGAAGAACCATGGCGTTGATATTTAATGTGAACTTTATAATTACCTTTAGAATATCCTTCAGCCATTAATTCATTATCTGTTTTATTTCTTAAGAATAAAACTTTAGTAGCCATTTGAAGTATCCTGTAAGAACCTCCTATATTACTAGCGTCTGGGTCTGTAGTATCTAAATCAGCTCTATTAGTTTGTCCTGCAGTTATTATAGGAATACCACATATACCTGCCATATCCTTAAGACAAGTAGTAAAGTAACCTAATCTTTCATATTCTTTAGAATTATTTAAATTACTTACATCACTAGTAGGTAACTTAATATAATCAAAAATAGCATATTCTATTTTTTCTTTTATATAGTATTTTCTTATAGTAGCAGAAACACCTTCTATAGTGAATTGTGGCATATAGATATGAAATAATTTACTTTCTTCCATTCTTTTAGCACTTTCCATTACTCTTTTAATTTTATCTTCTCCTTTACCAAATTCTGTATCTCTACTAAAGAAACCAGTTTCTATTTCATCTATAGGAACTTTAGCTAACATAGCAAGCATTCTATTCTCTTGTTCTTCTGTTTCCATTTCTGTATCTATATAAAGACCAGGAAGACCATCAAGAAGAGATAATTGTTTAGCTATATTTGCAAGAAAGAAAGATTTACCTGTTTTAGAAGGAGCTATAGCTACTATTAAATCATTAGGTCTTAAGCCTTTAGTTATTTTATCAAACTTCTCCCAACCAGTACATAAACCTAATACAGTTGAAGGATTATCTGTTCTTTCCTTAAGCCTTTCTATTAGACTATCACCTACTTTCTTAACTTCTGTATTACTGTTATCTTCAGTTAATTCAAATATCTTCTTTTGTGCGTCTTCCATTAGAAGAGTAATATCATCTTCTTCTATACATTCTTTCTTAAGAGCTTCAGCTAAAGCACATAACCTTCTTCTTTTATCACACTCTTTAACTTGTTTTATATAAGTCTTAAGATTATCTGATATAACATTAGATACTAAAAGAGTATCTATATATCTTCTTCCTCCTACTTTATCTATAGTTTCTCTTATACCATCATCTCTAATAGCAGAATAAATGATGTTGCTATCAAACTTTTGTATTCCTTCTTCTACCAGATAACAAATTATAGAATATAAATTTTTATTAACTGGTATATAAAAGTGCTGATAGAATAATCCTTCTTCAGAACATTGTATTACTGCGTCTACATCTTGAAGGATTATACTTAAGATACCTCTTTCAGCACTAGCATTAAATATTTCTTCGTTCATTTAAACACTCCAGTAGTTTACTACCATTTAATATTATTTTTTTTACCATATTTAATAACAAGTTCTCTTACGAACATTTTCTTACATTCTGAACAATACAAGTCCATACAATTAAATTGAAATACTGGTGTATGATTTACACATGTACAACCAAATATATCTTTAACCAAAGAACTTAAGTTCACATCTTCTTCTTTTAAAGCCTTAGTAAGCTTTGATATATTTTCTCTTATGCGGTCTTCATATTCTTCTATTTCACTTTTAAACTTTATCATTAAATACAACCTCCCTTAAGGATAGATTTTCTTTTATTTCTTTTCTGCTCTATAGGTTTGTTCTCTATTTGATTTAAAACAGCTTCTTTACATTCTTTAGATTTAGCTTTATTTAATAAATCATCTCCTGCAACTAAAAAGAAACCAAGGGAACGAACACCCTTAGTTCCTAAATTACTCTTATAATACTTTATCATAGTTATTAACTCTTCTTCAGAATACTTATTAAGAAGCTTATTTGCTATTCCTAATTGAGCATAATAATTGCAATTAGTTATATTAAAAGTTCTTAAAAAGAGATTAACTACTGTTCCTGCAGACATTACATTGTTAAAAAGTCAAAAGGTAGAGAACATTTAGCTAATCCTTTTGCTTTATAAGAAGGAATATATTTCTTATATACTACATTAGCTTCAGAAGGAACTTCCTTTAAATTCTTCCAAAGAACAAAGTCCATAATATCTGATTTACATTTATTAACTAGAACTATAGCATTATTAGTTTCATATATATCAACGCCTTCAGATAACTCATAGTGAGCTATCATGTTATCTTTATCACCAAATATCTTAGTATCATGAGATATTTTTAATTCAAAAGTTTTAAGTTTAATATCACAACCTGTATCAGATAGATAAGCAACATTATATCCTTTAGAATTATAGCACATATATTGAATACCATCTTCAGACTTAAAGTCATTCCAAGACATAGTATTAAAATAAATATCACCTCCTACTCTCTTTAAAGGTATAACAACTGTATCATCTTCTTTAACAAATGCAATACCTTCTTCTTTTTCAGTTTCAAATGTTACTACCCATTTGTAATCTGCTCCTAAAACAATACCTTCACTTTCAACATTAACCTTTAAACTTTCATTAAATATCATATATATATCCTCCTTAAATTTAGCCTTTCTAGGCGTTTTTATTTTTAATTGATAAATTATTCATTAAATTACTTAAAACCTCTCAGAGAGCCTTGTAGGCTCATATAGAGGTATTCTAGAATGGTAAATTACCAGATAAATCTAATTCTGGTTGGCTATCTTCTGTTTCTTCAGCATTACCACAAACTTCATCTAAAGATTTACCTGCAATAAGGTCTATAACTTGTCCATTATCTAAATCTGGTTTTACTTTAAATAAGTCATATTTCTCTAGAGCCTTTTCTTCTTCAGTTAAAGGCTTAACAGTTGCAGGGTTACATATAACAGAATACTTAGTATCACCAAAACCTTTACCAGTTCTATTAATAATTAAATCTATAGCAGTTAAATCTGGTTCATATCCCATAGTAGTTAAAAGAGTCATTTGGTCTTTAATACTACCAAAGATACCATTACCTGCTTCAAGAAGCATAACTTCATTAACATCTTTACCATTAATCTTTTTAACTAAAACATTAATCATGTGTTTAATTGGCTTACTATAAGTCATTTTATTATAAGGAACTTTTAATTTCCTTTCTTCAGCTATTACCTTACATACTGGACAACCTTTACCTGTACAAGCTATACCAACACCTTTACCTTTATTAGCAGTTGTTATCCAATGACTGTAATAACTTACTGGAGCTTCATCTAATAACCTTATGATAGTAGTTCCTTCTTCAAACTTAAGATATTTAATTTCTTTATTATTATTACCTCCTTCTTTTACACCTATATTATTCCAATCTGTTGTCATCATCATTTAACATCACCTCATTATTTTCTTTCAGCACTTCAGCTAATAATATTAATTTACTTATATTTATTTTACTATATCTTCTTCTGTATCTTGAGATATATTCATGGTTGTCTTCATCACAACAATAACATATTGCTTTAGTATTCTTTATTAGCTTAAACGTGTAATTTCCTATATCTTCTAAAGTACCTTCTATTATTCCTACATGAATAACTTCTTTATGGTAAAAAGGAGCTGAAAGAACTAAATCTAATAAATCTAAATCTTCCAGCTCTAATTTATATAAACACCCAAAGGAATAATCGGTGGTGCTTACTTGGTAGATACCTTTTTTACCTTTAGATGTGTTATATACAAAAACATCTTTTCTTTTGTACCTCAACCTAACATCATAAGATACACATAAGTGCTTTTCTATGATATTTATATCTTTAACTTTTTGTAGTAACACATCTGAAAGCATATATTTATCAAAGAAAGCTATATTTATTATCATTTTATTTTAACTACTCCATTCTTACCTCTCATAGGTATATAGTTTCTTTTAAGTAGTCCATGAACTGTAGTAGGAGTTAAACATAACTCCTTAGCTATAGTTCTTATACTTTTTTCTTGATTTACATAGAGTTCATAAAGAACATCTCTTAAGGTTAAATCATCTTTTTTCCATTTTTCTTTATATAATAAAACTATTAAAGCTTCTATTCCTTTAGTATCAATATCTATCACCTCTTAATTAAAGTAGTATACACAACCATTATCATCTTTTACTGTAACTCCATAGTCATCTACTTCTATTATTAATTCTGCTAATTCTTTATAGTCACAACTTACTAAAGTAGGCATTAAACCTATTTCTTTATTAATATAAGCTTCTGTTTCTTTAACTGAAAGACCATATTCTAACATTTTTTCTGCTATTTTAACTGCTTCTTTAACTTCATTATAAGTTCTTTCATAAGAGTTATATTCTTCAAATGAAACTCTATCTTTTTCTTCTTCTTCTTTAATTAAATCTAAAGCTGTACTTGCTACTTTGTCTTGTTTATCTTGTTTATTCTTATAGTCATAATACCATTGATAATCATCAGTTACATAGTTCATATATTTATTATTTCCATTGTAACTGTTGTATGAACCATAAGAGTAAGTATATTTTTCTATCACTTCTCCTTCTTTCCAAGAGTAGTCAGCTTTCATCTTGTTAGCATGATAAGAAACATCAAAGCTAGAAGCTATACAAGTACCTCTTTCATCTTGAATGAATTGTAAACCTCCATAATAACTATCTGGATTAGTAGCATAAACTTTACCGTTTTGAAGACCTATAAATTTAGGAGATAAATGTCTTAAGATAGAACTATCATAATTACATTTGTTAATCATGTTAAATATCATTTCTGTATCTGTACAGTCAAAGTCTTCAGCTAAATCACTAAATGTAAGTTCTGTACCATTCATAGCTAATACAAAGTTATTATCTATGTCTACATAAGGGTGACAATTTTCATCTTTGATAGAACCTGCAGAAGCTACTCTTGTATGGTAAATTAACCAGTCCATATCTTTAAGACTTTCTTTTTCTATATCATCATAAAGATTAAGGACTATTTCTATATTAGTCAATTCTTTTCCTTTAGCATGCTCTACTACCTTACCATCTTTAACTAGAACATAACCGTTACCATCACCACCACATTCCCTTTCTAATCTATCTAAAGCATTAATTATTTTATTAACACCCTCAGTCATTAAAAATTTCTTATCACACATAAATAATCTACACATATTATATTTCCTCCTTCTAATAACAATAATAACAACTTTCACATAATCCATCGTACTTCATACTTTCATATTCATCTATTTGTTTACTGCATTTTGAACACCAATGTAATGAATAACTTCTAGCGAACCTACTCATTTTAACAATTCCCTCCTAAAGTTATTATTCTTAACTAAAGTATTAACTAGATATTCATAATCACCTTTAGACTTACAACCTTTAAATAAATAGTCATAAGCTATTTCTGGTATTCGTGGAGGATATTTTTCTTGATGAGAAAGAGCAAAACCACAATACTTAGCTAAAAGATAGAAAGCTATTTCTCTATCAGTCATATCACATACTGATTTATTTTTAAATGTTGAAGACATTTCTACATAACTCATTAATCACACCTCTTTAAAAAAAAATATTTGACATTTATTT
>JAFNXG010000177.1 GCA_017383505.1 Clostridium sp. | reverse complement strand
GTTTATCACTAATACTATCTTTTATTCCTGTATTAACTAATACTTCATCAGCATATTTCCCTGCGGGAACACTACCTGGATCTCCAACTGCTATATGTTTTATATCGCTATTTTTTAAATCATCAAAACTCTTTATTTCAACACCTTTTGCAGTTATAAGAACTAAATCATTTTCAACTAAATCTTTAGTTGTTTCATCAACTAACAAACCTTTTTCTTTTAATGTATTCATTTGCTTTTGTCCTGCTGATATAAATAAATCACAAGGTGCTCCTTGCTCTATTTGTTGTTGTAATGAACCAGATCCTCCATAGTTTACAACTAATGTCACATTATCAGCAACCTTCTTATACGCTGTTTCTAAATCAGCCATAACTTCTTTTAAACTAGCTGCTGCAGAAATATTTAATTCTATTGGTTGCTTTTCTTCACTAACTGAATTTCCTGAAGATGTATTTCCACATCCAACTAAAAATAAGCTACAACATAATAACATTAATACTACTCTAAATTTTTTTAACATTTTTTACTCTCCACTCTTTATTTTTGTTTAAATTTATTATGTTTTGTTATGTTTTGTATCGTTTTATTTGGTTTAGTTTATAATATCATATTATATTATTTTAATCAATAAAGTTAATAAAAATACTTAAAATATAGAATTACTATACTTTTAATGTTAAAATTAATTTAATAAAGGAGGGATAATATGAAGCTAGAGTCTTCTTTAACTCCATTAGAAGTTGCAGAACTGTTAAAAATAACAAAAAATACGGTCTATGAGCTTATAAAACGTGGAGAATTACCTAGTTATAAAATAGGAAAAAAAATTAGAGTAGATATGCATGATGTTGAATCATATATAAATAATCAAAAATCAACTACAAAGATATCAACTAATGTACCTATGTCTACACAATATAATAAAATTAATACCACTGTTAATAATAATTCTGTTAATAATAATTCAAGTAATGAAATAATAATTTCTGGTCAAGATATTTTATTAGATATTCTTGCTAGATATATGGGAGAAATGCTTCCTGAGCATACTATTCTTCGCTCTTATAAAGGAAGTTATAATGGTTTATACGATTTATATAACAATAAAGTATCTATTGCATCTTGTCATCTTTGGGATGGCTATAATAATGAATATAATATTGATTATGTTAGACGATTAATTCCTGGCACATCTTGTAGTCTTATAAATCTAGCTTACAGAGTTCAAGGATTCTATGTAACTAAAGGAAATCCCTTAAATATATCTAGGTTCGAAGATTTATCTAATAAAAATATTAAATTTATTAATAGAGAAAAAGGAAGTGGCGTAAGGGTATTATTAGACGAAAAACTTAGGTTACTTAATATTAACCCTAACTCTATAGATGGATACTATAATGAAGAAAACTCTCACTTAGGTGTTGCAAGTGCTGTTGCACGTGGCGATGCTGATATAGGAATTGGTAGTAGTAAAGCTGCTATGCAAGTTGAAAATATAGATTTTATTCCAATTCAGACTGAAAGATATGATTTAGTTATAAAGAATTTTGATTTAAATAATACAATTTATAATACTGTTCTTTCCGTTTTAAAATCTGAAAAATTCAGAAATGAACTTATTGGTATTGGTGGGTATGATATTAAAGATATTGGAACTATAATATCTACAACTTAATAAAATACTGCAATCTGTTATATTAAATTGTTCGTATCAACAATCTAATATAACAGATTGCAATGTATAATAAACATAAATAACTATTCAATATATAGTAAATACAAAAATAAAAATATAGATAATTTAACATTACTAAAAACACTTCTATAAATACTATATAAGGAATTTAATAAACTATAAATAGTGCTATTCTCTATCTCTTATAAAATTCTTTTAGTTCATCAGAAAAGCCTATTCTATTTTCCTCTAAGCTTTTTAATCTAAAGAAGCAACTACCTTTGACGTTTAAATTTCCTCTAGAGTATCTAATTTGGTTTATTACTTCATTTTTATTTAACCATGCCTCTCCATATCTTGAATCATCAATCTTATAAACTGCATGTCCAATATATAAATCAACATTAGTATTCTCTACTTGTTCTGCCCACCAATCTACAAGTATACCAAAAGGGGCTGAATCATAATCAAATTGCCAATATATTTGCGGGATAATATAATCTACCCATTCTTCTTGAATCCACTTTTTAGTATCTACATAAATATCATCATAGCTACTTAATCCACTTGAATTACTTCCACCTATTGACTCTCCATTTCTCCATATGCCAAATGGACTTACCCCAAATCTCAATTCTTTTTTCACTTCTTTAATGCTATTATATAAATCTCTTATAAATTTATTAACATTATCTCTTCTCCACTCTTCTTTTGTATGAAAGCCTTCACCATATTTTTTATATGTTTCATTGTCAGGGAATTCTATTCCTTCTGCAGGATAGGGATAAAAATAATCATCTAGTACAACTCCATCTATATCATAATTATTTACTACTTCTATTATTGTGTCTATTACATACTGACGAACTTCTGGTACTCCAATATCAAGGTAATAATAATTATTATATTTTATAATCCAATTTGGATTATCTTTTAAAATAACTTTATCTGGTAATTCATTTATATATTCATCAATATTAAATTTCTGTGAATTACTATCTATTCTAAATGGATTAAACCAAGCTTGAAGCTCTAATCCTCTATTATGAGCCTCATCTATAGCAAATTCTAAGGGATCATATCCTGGATTTTTTCCTATTGAACCAGTTAAATATTTTGACCAAGGCGCATAACTTGATTCATATAAGGCGTCTCCCATAGGTCTAACTTGAAAAAATACAGTATTCATATTTTGCTCTTCTATAAAGTCAAGTTTTTCTTTTAATGATTCTTTTTGAACTTTTGGATTATTATAGCTAGCTACTTCCGGCCAATCTAAATTACTTACCGTAGATAACCATACTCCTCTCATTTCACCATCTCTAATAAACTTGCTTTCTATAATTTCTTTACTTTCTTTTTGAGGTAAATTATTTATTTCACTTATTTTTATTTTAAGAATTACACCAGTGACTATACATATACCTATTAAAATTAACCAAACTTGAATAAACTTAATTTTCATTTGTCACCCCCCCTCTTACATATTATTATCTATATTTTACCAATATAACAAAAATCTAAAAAAACAAAAAGATATATACTTTATAATAAATTACTATAAAGTATATATCTTTTCTTAAATATTTATATTACAGAGCTTTTAATGCAACTGAATTTAAAATACTCCATGGTTTGTTGAAGTGTGGTTGGAAGAAGAAGTCTGTCATTGCTAACTCTTCTACTGTCATTTCATTTTGAATAACTACTGATAAAGTATTCATAAATTGAGTTAAATCTATATCAGATACTATTTGACCACCAATTACTCTTCTTGTATCCTTATCAAATACTAATTTAATAGTAACTGGCGCGTAAGTAGGCATAAACTCTGGTCTATAGTTATCAGTTAAAATTACTGATCCTACATTCATTTTAGTTGTTGCTTTTGCAACATCTTCAGTTAATCCTGTTGATGCTATACATTTTTCATAAATCTTAATTCCTGAAGTACCTTGAGTTCCCATATATTTAATAGTTGGTTTTACTATATTTCTTGCAACTAAAGTTCCCATTCTTACAGCATTTGTTGCAAGTGGAATATATCTTGTATCATGTGCTGGATTATATTTCACTACACAACAATCTCCTGCTGCAAATACATCTTCTTTACTAGTTCTCATATATTCATCTATTATAATTGCACCATTTGGTAATGTATCTAATTTACCTTTTACAAGCTTACTATTTGGAGCAAATCCTATACATAATACTACTAAGTCTCCTTCATATGTTCCCTTTTCAGTAACAACTTTTGTTACTTTTCCATTTTCACCTTCAAACTTAGCAACTTTTTCTCCTAAAACTAAGTTTACTCCTCTATCGCTAAACTCTTTTTCTGCTATATCTGTAAACTCTTTATCAAGATATTTTGCCATAATTCTATCTTCGGCATCTATTAATGTAACTTTCTTACCTTGCATTTCAAATGCTTCAACAAGCTCAACACCTATATATCCTGCTCCAATTACTATAACATTTTTAGCTTCTTTAGATTTTTCTATTATTTCTATTGCGTGGTCATGGTTCTTACATAATAATATGTTTTCTAAATCTCCACCTTCAAATCTAGGAACTATTGGCCATGATCCTACTGTTAGAACTAACTTATCGTATGTATCTTCAAATTCTTCATTACTTAAAAGATTTTTAACCTTAATAACTTTATTATCAAAATCAATGTCTAAAACTTCATGCTTCATATTAGTTATAACACCCATTTTAGAAAGATTTTCTGGTGAGTTATAGAATAAGTTTTTAGTTTCTTTAATTACTCCCCCAACATTTAATGCTATTCCACAAGATAGGAATGATATATTGTCATTTTTTTCATATATTGTAATTTCACTTTCTGGGTGAAGTTCTTTTAAGTTAACTACTGCAGCAGTTCCTGCATGCGTACAACCTATTACTATTATTTTCATAATAAATTCCTCCTATTAAAGAAACTATATATTAAATACTAATTTCTTTTTATTAATAATTATTATCCTTATTTAAATCATACTACTTTAGTAAGAAATAGTAAAGTATTTTTGTTTATTTTTTAACAGGTAATTTATGGTATATATTTTTTTAATTAATTATATTTTTCTATTATTTATATCGTTTTCATTTTATTTTTTCCAAAATTTTTATAAAAAATGTAATCTTTTTTTATATTTCTAATAAAATATTAATAACTTTTAAATAGGAGGGATGTTTTATGGGAAAAAGTGCATGGGAGTATGCTTTAGAAATTATTTCACTTGCAACAGATATTGATAACCTTAATCTTAAATTAAGTAAAACTAATAATATTACAGAAAGAAATAAGATATCTTCAAAAATAGATTCATTAGAATTAAGATTATTTGAAGTAAAAGATAAGTTAAAAAAGGTAAATATCTTATAATATTTATACACATAAAAAAGCACCATAAGAAAATATCTTATCGGTGCTTCTTTATTATATATTTATTAACTTACTTTTTTCTTTTTAAATGTAAAGTAAGCTCCTCCAGCAACTAATATTAATGCAATAATTACATAGTAACTACTATTAACTCCTCCTGTTTGAGGTAATTTTTCTGAAGAATTATTACTATCTTCTTTATTATTATTATTTGAATTATCATTTCCAGGTTTAATTTCAACTGGTGGGACTACTGTATTTTCTTTTTCAAGCTCTAATATTCTTGCTTCCATATCTTTTAAAACTTGAATTAAATCTTCAGAAACTAATAATTTTTCTTCATCAGTTAATGCATAATATGCATTTCTAGCAGCAATTATTCTTGCTTTATCTTCTAATGTAATCTTAGATACTTCAGGTAAATTTAAGATCATTTCCTCTACCTTTTTAACTGCATCTCCGTTAATATTATCATTAACATCTTCATTTTCTAAAACAACTATTTCTGCTGAATCTCTGACTCTTAATCTATGACCTTCGGGATCTTCTGATGCAAGACCTATTGCTGAGATTGTATCACCAACTTTAACTCTTGACTTCCATTCATCAGCTACATTAGGGTTTTTACTACTTCCAATATATCCTTCAGTATAAACTCTTGATTCACCAGTACCATCATTAACATATATATTCTGTCCATCTATTCTAGTTACTTTACCTAAAACTTCAACTAATAAACCTTCTTTTTCTTCAAGCATACTATCTGCTGTTGAAAGCTTTATAGGATTAACTAAATTAATATTTTCATCAATAATTTCTAAATCAATATTTTCATTAGTTAAAGCAATTTGTGAATCCCCTAAATAAGAAGAAACCTTACCTGTAAGTCTTACTTTTTGTCCTAACCTAACTTCTGTTGATGATACGCCAAATACTGTAAGTCCAGCTGTTTCATCTTGTACATAAATTACATCAAAGAAAGAGTTTCCAGGTGCTGCTGCATTTGATGCTGATGTAACATATCCTTCAACAACTACAGTTTCCCCAAATCTATCTGGTTCATTATCGCCATCTAAATCTACTCTTACATCTGCAATTTTACTAACTGGTAATTCTGGCGTTGGTGCTAATTCTAATAATAAATTCTTTGTTATATCAAAGTTTGAATATACATATCCATCGATTTCAAAATCAGAAAAGAATGTTGCTCCTGAAACAAATACTTGTGCTCCACTTTCTAATGTTTCAACTGCAAGTCCTACAACATTGCCCTTTTCTACTGGTGTATTATCACCAGATTTATCTGCATCATTACCATAAGTACTCTCATGACCTGTAACTAAAACTTCAATATTATCTGTATTTTCTGGCATTATTAAAGTTGATCCACTGTAGAAACTATAATTTTTAGATGTATCAACATCTTTTAACCATTCACTTTCAGTATTATAGTCATTAAAGTATAATCTATAACTTTGTCCACCATTTTCTACATCATCAGTAGCTTGGTCATCATTAAATCTAATTTTTGCTCCAATAGCTTCAAGAATAGAATTTCCTTGAGCTGCACTTCCATACTCCTCAGATCCATCTCCATAGTCAGCTTTTGATGTAATTATGATATTACCACCATCTTTTGCAAACTTAGCTATAGCCTCTATTTCCTCTATACTATATTTTTGAGGAGTTAATCCATATGAAGATTTCTCTGTACTTTGAGGGTCTGAAAGAATTAATAAATTTGCCCCTTCTAAAACTTCATCTGTAATAGGTTCTTTATTAACTACAGATTTTATTCCATTTTGAGTCATTAACCCTGTAAGTGTAGTTATTTTTCCTGAATAATCTCCTGTTATATATTGATTTTGATGAGCTCCATCAATAACAACTTTTGATACTGAACTAGCCTTAGAAACTTTAATTTCTATACTTCCTTTAAACTCTCTTTCATTACCCTTTACATTTGCCTTAACCACTACATCTATTTTATGCTCTCCAGCTTTTTCAAAACTATGAGATAATATATCTGCTGCTGTTGTAGATGATCCAATATTTTTAATTGTATTTACTATTGGTTCAGTTTCTCCATCAATATAGTATTCAACTTTAACATCTTTTAACTCTTCAGACTCATTATTATAAATAGTAGTTTCTATATTTATTTTTTCATTTTCTACTACAAGCTCTGTATCACAATCTATAGATTCTATACCAACATTTTCTCTTTCTCCAACCCATACTGGTGCTGTTACTGCAATATCTTGGTCAGCTTGATCAACTCTTACATAGTAATATGAACTTACATTATTATCTAAAGTAAATGTCCATTCTTTTTCTGTAGAATTTATATTATCTATAGATTTTACAACTTTTCCACCATCTCCAATAATTGAGATTTTTTTAATATTATCTCCAGAATCTATATCTTCAACATTAACTTTAAATTCTAGAACTCCTGTGTCATCTAAAATAGATCCCATTGTGCTTCCATTTACCTTGTATGAAATTCTTAAGTTTTCATCTTCCGTTGCATAAGTTCTTCTTTCACTTATAGCTTCATATATTGATTCTCTTGTAAGATCTGATGCTTCAATTACAGTTCTTGCAGTATTAGCATTACCCCATTTACCTTTATGGTTATCTTGGTTATTTGTTGGAGATACATGCCATCCCTTATCAAGAGCTCTTGTATACTCTTCATATGATGGGAAATACCCTGAACTTCTTATAGCACCTTCACCATTACCAACTTCTATTAAAGTAACTACTTCATCAATTTTTTCATCATAATGAGCATAATCACTGAAATTACCAAAAGTCTTACCTGGATGATTTAATTGAGATAGAGATTCTGGATATTGCTTTAATGTTTCATAATATGTTTTTAAATCCATATTCTTATTTGTTCTAGTTTCAAATCCTGGTGTATTAAATGTATTAATGTGTCCATATCCACCTGTTGAACCTGACCAAGTCATTTCATATCCATAAATAGCTGTAAATTCACCATCTTTATTATATTTATCTGCAGTTTCTAATGCTAATTGCCATTCTTCACTTGCAGAACCATCTCCCATATTTGCTAATGTGTCATTATCAAACCAGTTAGAATGGTCAGTAACAGCCATGAAATCTAGGCCTGCTATATCTCTAGCATAAGTATAAGCATCATCAATAGAGCCTTGTCCATCGGATAAATTTGTATGTGCGTGAAGTTGTCCAAAATAAAGGTTACTTTCTACTTCTCCAACTGTAAACTTCCACTCTTTAGTTGTTATATTTCCTAATATATCCTTAACTTCAAGTTTAACACTATATTTTCCATCAGCTAAATCTTCTGAAAGCAAGTATTTAATTGTATTTTCTTCCTTAACTAAATTAGATGTAACTTCTGTACCATTAAATATCATTTTAACAGTTTCCATATCTACACCTGATTCATCTTCAAATATAGCAGTTATTTCTGGTCTTCTGTTCTCACCTAAATTAGCTGAATTTCCTGGCGTAACCTTAACTATAGTTGGTCCAACTTTATCTTCCTCTGGAACTTCAGGTTCATCTGGAGTTTCTGTTTCTATCTTCTTAACTTGCCATGCATGAGCAATTCTTAACTGATATCCACCTTCTCCTGTAGTAGAAAATTGTGATAACATACCTGAAATCTCAACTTTATCTCCAGCTTTTATATCTATAAGTTCACCAGATTTACGTAAAGTTATTGTTCTTCCTTCTGAATCTGTTAAAGTTGTATTTCCAGTGGGATTTATAGCTCCAATTGTTAAATTAGTTATTTTTACTCTTTGAGATTCATAATTTTCTCCACCATTATTTTCTATATCAGCTAAAGTAATTATTTTAGCTTCTGGTAAATCTTTTTTATCTCTTTTCTCAACTAACTCATAATTTTCAATTTGAAGTAATCCGTTATATATAGATAACTTTCCTTTAATAACAACCTCATCACTTATAGCTAATCCATCTTCTCCTCTTAAAGCAATAGCTGCTGTGCCATCTTGTATTGTATAATTATATTTTCCTGCTGACTCTTTAAATGTAACTATTCCCTTTATAATTACTTCTGAGCCTACTTCAGCACTTCTGGCATTTTTAATTGAAATTAACCCCTCAATTGATTCTTCAACTTTATATTCTGAATTTCTTGGAGTTGGTTTTTCTGTATAAAAATCTAAGCTATTATTATTTGTATCCCAACCGTTAGTTTTCCCAGTAGTATTCCCATCATTATCTTTACGTTGAACGCTTAATCCATTAGACATAGCTTCTGTCGGCATTGTTTCTGATTCATTAGCTGCTGAACCAACTCCAACAAAATCTATAACATTTCCATTAGCATTTACAAGTCTTACTTTACATTCTTTAGCAGCCATTTTAATATTACCTGTAGCATCAGCCATTGGTAATTCTTCTGCTTCATTTTCACCTGCAGCTTGGTGTATTAAATAATATCCACCAGCCTCAATCTTTCCAGTTAGCTCCGTACTGTTACTAAAGCTACCACTTTTAGATGCGTATTCAATTTTCCATCCTTCTAAGTTTATAGAATTTTCTGTAGGATTATGTAATTCAATAAAATCATTTTTATATACAGCTTGGAAGTTGCCTCCACCACCATATACTTCACTAATTACAACACTTTTTGCAACTTCTGCTTTAACAGTTTTAACTGGAGTTACTAATCCAGTTGTCATAGTTGCGGCAATTACTAAAGCAATTAACTTTTTATTTCTCATTTTTATCCCCCCATTGAAAAATTTGTATTTTATACAAATATTATGTTAGCACATTTCACGAACATTTTAAAGTATTTTATTGTTATTTTTTGTTTTTTTATCATTTTTTTTATCATTTGTTACTAATTTGAAGTATTAACTTTCGTATTTTTATCTTTTTAATACTTTTTATTCCAAATCTAATTCATATATTTTTATCTATACTATATTTCTAAAGTAAATAAAAAAAGAAGTATATTAACATTAACTTATTTATTAATTTTTCATGTTAATATACTTCTTATTAATTAATATTATTTACTTTTTTCCATTTTGCATAAATAACAACCTATTAATGCTGTTATTGGTACTGCTAAAATTATTCCTATACTTCCAGCTAATCCTTGTACAATTTCCGTACCTAATATATCTAAATTTATTAGTTTATTATATGGCATTGAAGAAGAATATATTAGTATTAATACACTTAAAGATCCTCCAGCAAATGCTAAAATCAAAGTATTAGTCATAGTTCCAATAATATCTTTTCCTATATTCATTGAACTTTTAAACAAGTCTTTAAATGTAATCTTACTATTAATACTGTTCATCTCAAATATAGATGATGAAATTGACATAGCTACGTCCATCACAGCTCCTAGTGACGCAACTAAAATTCCAGTAAACATTAACCCTTTAATCTTTAAACCAGTGTCCTCTGCTATATACATCAAACTTTCTGCATCATCCATAGTAATACCAGATAGATTACTCAAATCTCCAAATATGTAAGCAGTAATTCCTGCAATAACTACCCCTGAAACTGTTCCTAAAATTGCTGTTAATGTCTTCTTATTGATACCTGAAACAAGTAATAATGTAACTGTAATACTTAATACGGCCATTAAAATACCTGCTATAATAGGACTTACACCTCTAAGAAGCAGTGGTAACATTAAGAAAATACAACAAATTAATGTAAATATTAATGAAAGCAACGACTTAACCCCTTTAATCCCACCTATTATTATTACTATTATTGAAAATATAATAGCTAATAAGTAAATAGTATTACTTCTATCATAGCTAAATAATGTTGCAACTGTTTCTCCACTTCTATCATAAACACCTACTATTACTTTAGTTCCTTCTTCAACTTTAATATTATATAATCTACTAACTGGATTACCTATTTCAAATTCTTGACCTTTTAATGATCCATCTGTTATCTCAACTGCTATTGTTTGAAATCCTACCTCTACATCCTCTAAAAACTCATCTGACTCTAAGTCTTCATAAACTATATCTGTAACAACACCCTTATAATACTCTAATCCCTTATTATATTTATCAGATAAAAAACCACCCTTAAATATAAACTTTGATGATACTATTAATATTAAACTAAATACTATTACCCCAATAATTGAAACTATACTTCTTCCTATGTTGTTCATATTTCCCCCTATTAATATATTTTTTACCTTTTTTACCTTTATTTTATTATATAAATACAAAAAGGTAAATTGTTTTTTCTATAAAATTCATATTTAATAATATTTTTGTTTATATAAAAAGGGGCTGTATCAAAATAAATTTTGATACAGCCCCATTTTATAATTTTACATAAACTTTTAACTAGCTTACCTTTCTCTTTTTAAATGTAAAGTAAGCTCCTCCAGCAACTAATACTAATGCGATAATCACATAGTAAATTGTATTAGTCCCTCCTGTTTGTGGAATTTTTTCTGAAGAGTTATTGCTATCTCCCTTATTATCATCATTCGAATTATTTCCATCTTCTGGTTTAACCTCAATACCTGGTTTATCTTCCTCTTCCGGTTGTTCTTCACCTTCACCTGGTTCCTCTGGAATCTCTTCTCCTTCACCTAATCTAGTAATATCTAAAGTTAAATCTTTAGTAGCAAATCCGATTGCCTCTTCATTACTATTAAATAAATCTGGATTATTAATATTCTCTTCTTTTGGTTCAATATGAACTGCTATATTATTTAATCCAAGTTCTAATTTAACTTCATGAGCAAAGTTACCATTTTCATCAACTTCAAC
>JAFNXG010000176.1 GCA_017383505.1 Clostridium sp. | reverse complement strand
TATGCGGAGCTTTTACCCGGAGATAAGGTAAGTAAGATAGAAGAAATAATAAAAGAAAAAAGCAAAAAAGGTAAGGTTTTATTTGTTGGTGATGGAATAAATGATGCTCCAGTATTAGCAAGAGCTGATATAGGTATTGCTATGGGTGGAATTGGATCAGACGCTGCCATAGAGGCCGCTGATGTAGTTTTAATGAGGGATAAAATAGAGTCAATATCAGAAGCTATAAGTATATCAAAAAGAACTAATAAGATATTATGGCAAAATATAATATTAGCATTAACAATAAAAATTGGAGTAATGTTATTAGTTGTATTAGGTTTAACAAATATGTGGGCAGCAGTTTTTGCAGATGTTGGAGTAACATTAATAGCGGTATTAAATTCAATAAGAATCATTCGATAAATATTGACAATAAATAATACGTTTATTATAATAATGAAAGTAAAGAACATTTTAGGCATAAGGGCATAGCATACAAGATCACTTTGATTCTTGTAATAAGCTAGATACTCCATAATATCTAGTTTTGCTTCTATTATAAGACTTATATATAACGTATCTGCTAGGTTATACATAAGTCTTTTTTTTAAATAAATAGAGATTATTAATACATAAAGGTCTAATTTTTTTATTTATTTTAGTTAATAAAATTAAATAAATGGAAAAAATAAAGAAATTCAATTATAATAAGAATAAAGTTATTTACATAGCAAAATATAGATAAAAAGTAAAAAGTATGTTATTATATTATCAAAGTTTTGAGATATGGATATTATTAAAGTTAATTAAGGAGATTCATATATATGGATAAAAAGAAAAGTGTTTCTATGGCAGTAATTAAAAGATTACCTAAGTACCATAGATATTTACAGGAATTAATGAGAAATGATGTTGATAGAATTTCTTCTAAAGAACTTGGAGAAAAAATTGGATTTACAGCATCTCAAATAAGACAAGATTTAAATAATTTTGGCGATTTTGGACAACAGGGATATGGGTATAATGTAAAAGAATTATATAAACAAATAAGCCTAATTTTAGGATTAGATAAACATTACAATGGAGTAATAATTGGTGCAGGTAATTTAGGGCAAGCAATTGCTAACTATAATAGATTTTCAGAATTTGGATTATCTATTAAATGTATTTTTGACGCAAATCCAAAGCTTGTAGGGATTAGAATAAGAGATATTGAGATTAAGGATATAGATACTTTAAACTCATATTTAGAAGCAAATAATATTGATGTGGGAATTATATGTGTTCCAAGAATTAATGCTCAGAAGGTAGCAGATATGCTGGTTAAAGGTGGAGTTAAAGGAATCTGGAACTTTGCGCCTGTGGATTTAATAGTACCAGATGATATTAAAGTTGAAAATGTTCATCTTTCAGAAAGTTTTTTAACACTAGTATATTTAATGAAGGATAATTAAAAAGGTTACTATTCATATAGTAACCTTTTTTATATTAAGTAAATATATGACTTAAATTAAATAATTATACATTATATATTTAAGAAATAAGGGTAAAAAGAAGTAAAATAGTAAACGTATACAACAAATAGGGTTTAAATGTAAATAATATACAAATTATGAAAATATTGATTGCAAATAATGGAAATGGATATTATAATTGTAATTAGGTTGTGATTATTCAGAATCTTCTAACCAAGGAAGAGATAAAAAAATAAGATTTTTTTAATAACCTTTGTTATATAATTAACAAAGAAAAGGGCTTTTGAGAATTAATTGGTATAAAGGGGATGAAGAATCAATGGAAATCAAAAATGTTATTTTAGAGGAAAAATTAAAAAATGTAGTTCTTGAAAAGAGTGGTAATTTAGCATTTATAACTATTAATAGACCTAAAGCATTAAATGCATTAAATTCAGAAACTTTAAAAGAATTAGATTTAGCAATTGCAAATATTGAAAACGATAATAATGTCTATTGTGTAATACTTACAGGAGCAGGGGAAAAATCATTTGTTGCTGGAGCAGATATAGCCGAAATGAAGGATTTAGACTCTAAGGCAGCAGAGGAATTTGGTCTTTTAGGTAATAAAGTTTTTAGAAGATTAGAAAATTTAAATAAGCCTGTTATAGCTGCAATTTCAGGGTTTGCTTTAGGTGGAGGATGTGAACTTGCAATGGCATGTGATATAAGAATAGCTTCAGAAAAGGCAAGATTTGCTCAGCCAGAAGCTGGACTTGGAATTACTCCTGGGTTTGGGGGAACTCAAAGATTACCTAGAATAGTTGGTTTAGGTAAAGCTAAAGAATTAATTTACACTTGTGCAATGATTAATGCAGAAGAAGCTTTAAGAATTGGATTAGTAAATAAGGTAGTTCCATTAGAAAATTTAATGGAAGAAGCAAAATCAATGGCAGCTACTATTTGTGCTAATGCACCGATAGCAGTAAAACTTTGTAAAGACGCTATTAATAGAGGTATGCAAGTTGACATAGATAAGGCTATTGAAATTGAGGCTCAAGATTTTGGTAAATGTTTTGATTCAGATGATCAATTAGAAGGAATGACAGCGTTCTTAGAGAGAAGAGCTAAGAATTTTAAAAATAGTTAGGATTTAGTATTACCTGATTTATAAAAATAGCTTAAGAAACTCTTTAATGAGTTTCTACATAAAACTTTAATAAGTTGGTTATGGATATTTAAATAAATTTAAATAGATATTATAGATGTTTTGCATAATTTAAATATAATTATGCAAATAAAATAGGGTATTGCGGGGAGGTAAAAAGCAATGAATTTTGGATTAACTAGAGAACAAGAATTAGTAAGACAAATGGTAAGAGAATTTGCAGTTAATGAAGTAAAGCCAATAGCTGCTGAAATTGATGAAACAGAAAGATTTCCAATGGAGAATGTAAAGAAAATGGCAGAGCTAGGCATGATGGGTATACCATTTCCTAAAGAGTTAGGAGGAGCTGGAGGCGATGTACTATCATATATAATTACGGTTGAGGAATTATCAAAGGCTTGTGCAACACATGG
>JAFNXG010000175.1 GCA_017383505.1 Clostridium sp. | reverse complement strand
GATAAGATAGCTCAATTTAGAATAATTGAAATACAACCACCTATAGAATTTGAAGAAGTAGAACATCTTGGTAATGCTGATAGAGGTGGATTTGGAAGCACAGGAACTAAATAGGAGGTGTTAAAATGGAAAGGTTTAAAAAAGGAGATAAGGTATTTGTAAATATAACTAATGCACGTGAACAGTTATCAGAAGTAGGATATACTGATTTAATGCTAGCACAATTAAATCCATTAAATAATTATGATATTCGCTTTTATGATTATACCCCATATAATTATAACACTTGTCGTGTATGCGTTAATAGAGAGGGTTATGCAATAGACGAATGGTATGTCCCTATAGAATTAGTAAAAAGAAAAAAATATAGAAACAATATTCATGTTTGGTAGAGGTGGTGTTAATGGAGAAACGTAAACCAGGTTTTAAGTTTAATTATAAGGAGAAATGTTACGAGTGTTCTCCAGACCAACTAGATATAATAAGAGAAATAATGATTAAGGAAGGATTAGGGTATAACTGTACCCTTTTCCAACTTACTAAAGCTATAGAAAAATTAGTTCCTATAGACGAACTAATAAAATATGAAATAGAAAGTACTAAAGAGATAGAGGTGACACTTAATGAAATAAAGAAATATAAACTATTGGAGGGATAATATGGGTAACTTTGTAAACTTACATGTTCATACTGACGGCTCTTTGTTAGATGGAGCTATCAAATGTAATAAACTTGTAGAAAGACTTAAAGAGGTAGGACAAACTTCTTGTGCTATTAGTGACCATGGAAGTATGATTAAAACTTATGAATTTTATGATACTCTTAAGAAGAACGATATAAAACCAATTATAGGTCTTGAGGTATATATGGGAGAAGAACAAGACCACAATACTTTCCATTTACTTCTTTTAGCTAAGAATAATATAGGTCTTAAGAACCTATTTAAACTCAATAGAGCAGGCTATGATAACTTCTATAGAAAACCTAGAATAACTATGTGTGATTTAGATAAATATCATGAAGGACTTATATGTACTACTGCTTGTTTAGGTTCTGAATTAGCTTCTTATTGGGAATATGATATAGATTATACAGGTTATATGGAATATATGATAAAGACGTTTGGAGATGACTTTTATCTTGAGATACAACCTAACACTATGGAAAGGCAAATAAAATATAATAGATTTATAATGGACTTATCCTTAAGATTTAATGTTGCTCCTATAGTTACTTGTGACGCTCATTATATAAGTAAAGATTATGCTGAAGCTCATGATACTTTATTATGTGTTCAAGTTAAGAAAAAGAAAGATGATGAAAATAGATTTAAGTTTCCATCTAATGATTGTTATATTCAATCAGAGGAAGAGGTAAGAGCAGGTCTTACTTATCTTCCTAAATCTTTTGTAGAGTGTTGTATGTATAATACTAAAGCAATAGCAGATAAATGTAATGTAACTATAGAGCCACAAGACTTACAACCTAGACCTAAGATAGAAGGTAACCTTGAGGATAAACTTAAAGAAGAGTGCAATAAAGGTTTTATCTTAAGACAGAAGCAAGGTCACTTTAAAGACATAGATATAAAAACAGTACTTGAAAGAATAAGATATGAAGTAAATATTATATGCTCCAAAGGATATGCAGGATATTTCCTTATAGTTCAAGACTTTGCTAATGAATGTAAAAGAAAAGGTATTCCTTATGGTATAGGAAGAGGTTCTGTAGGAGGTTGTGAAGTAGCTTTTATTCTAGGTATATCTGAAATAGAGCCTATAAGGTATGGATTATATTTTGAGAGGTTCTTAAATCCTACAAGAGATACCTCTCCAGATGTTGATTATGATGTATCTTACTATAAAAGGAGTGAGCTAATTCAATATATCAAAGATACTTATGGAGAAGCTAATACATCTCATATAATGGCAGAAAATAAACTTACTACTAAAGCTGTTATAAGAAGAGTGTTAACCGTTTATAATTGGGATATTCCAGTAATTAATTCCTTAACAAAGTTAGTAGATGATAAATGTCCTTCTCTAGATAGTGCTTTAATGGCGTCAGAAGAGCTTCTAAGAGCTTTAGAAGATACTAACGAATTAGAAGACATGAGAAGATTAGAAGGTCTTACAATAACTGCTAGCATGCATGCCGCAGGCATACTAATTCTTAATGAACCAGTAACAGAACATTTTCCTACTAGATTAGCAACAGATAAAGAAACAGGAGAAAGTATAGAATGTTCAGAATGGAATAAGAAAATAGTTGAAAAATTAGGAGGATATAAGTTCGACCTCTTGGGACTTAAGCAAACAGATATATTCCAAATGACTTTAGATAATATAAAGAAAGTGAAGGATATAGATATATCTTTAGAAGAACTATATAATATGGATTATGAAAATAAAGACATATATGAAGTCCTTCAAAATAATTTATTAAGTACTATATTTCAATTCACAGGTGGTTCTGCAGGTAAAGTTATAAGACAAATGAAACCTAATTGCTTTAACGATATAATGGTTGCAGAGTCT
>JAFNXG010000174.1 GCA_017383505.1 Clostridium sp. | reverse complement strand
AACATTTTGTATATTTTCTGCATAATATTCAAAAGTATTATATGGTTCTAAATTTAATTCATACTTTAAATTTATTCCCTTTAAAGTTATAGCATATGGAGGTAAATTAGTCAGATATTGATTTACTACAATATCCATTGCTAAGTTAATTGCAAGTGTACTAAATTTTCCCTTTAACTCTTTTGCTCTATGTAAGTGCATAGATAATATATGATGTATCTCATGCTTTATAGTACTTTCCATTTGGCTTATATTAAGTTGAAGGAATATTATTGGATTAAAATATATAATATATTTAGCATCTTTAAAGTTTATTCCAGTAGGACTTTTTATATCAAAACGTATTTCTCTTCCCATTTGAAAAAGAAAGTATCCATAAAAATTATCCTTATCTTCCATAAGGCTTAAGTTCACTTTATCCACAAGCTTAAAAAACTCTTGCTCAAACTCCTTTGGAATATCTACATCAAATTTTTCACCTGCTCTAAGTGATTTAAACATCTCTGAACTATTTAAAATTTCTTCTGATTTTTTGTAAAGTTCTGCTTTTTCCTTTTCAAAACAACTTACCATATATTATCCCCTTATTGAGCTATAAGCATTAAAATATCCTTCTACAAAATCTTCATTCTCTAAAGCATTTTGGTAGCTATTTGGATAACTACTTTTCATATCTTTCATTATTCCCACCATTAAATCTACTGGATATTCTTTTAAAAACTCTATAAATCTATTTATATAGTACATAGCTTCACTATTATCACTTTCAATATTTCTTTCAATTTCCTTTAAAATATTCATAGCAGCTAAATAAAGTCTAGTATGAGTTTCATTTTTAACCCTTTCTTTAATATCTTCATTTAACTTAGCTCCTGCAAAAACCTCTTCAAATGATATTAACGAAGTATTATCTGATTCCATAAATGTTATGAACTCTTCTGCTATAACTTTTCCTATATTCCCCTTTATAACATTTAAAAAAACTGATTTAGGTATAGAACCATTTTTGTCTTTATAAATTTTAACTGACTTAGAAACTCTTTCATAACTTCTTGGAGTTGCTCTTACATCATCCTCATTAAACTTATTTAAATATTCTGGGAATGTAGATATAAATCCTATAACACTTTCATCTATACCACTTTCAAATGCCCATTTAATCCAAGCTTTATGATCACTCTCCATATTTAACCACACAAATCTATTTTCTTGTGCTGCATCCATATCTACAACTTGATAATCAAAATCTGAGCCATATTTGCTTGATGGATTCATAGCTGCTAATATCTTTACATCATCATGTAACTTATATCCATTAATTTCTCTATTTAATATTAAGTTCATAAGTTCTTGTTGAACTGTATGTTCACAACGATTTATTTCATCTATAAATAAAAGAACTTTATTTCCTTTAGATATTTCTTCATCTACTTCTCTTAATTTTGTATGTACCGCATAAATAGTAGTTTTTGTTTCTATTTCTCTACCTTCAGAATCTCGTTTTATATATGACTCAACAGTAGGTAATCCTCCGATTTCACCTTCTTTAAGTAGGTTTCCATCTATAACGATTAAACTTAAAGAATTATCATCTGCTAATTTCCTTGCTAAAGCTGTTTTTCCTATTCCACTTTCTCCAACTACTAGTGGCACTTCTCCAGTTTCTAGCACTAATTTAACACTTTCTAATGTATCTAAAAAATTCATATTATTTCCCCCATTAATTCATCTTTAGTTTTTCATCAACAGCAATTTTTTTTGCTTTTTTACTTCCATATTTATAAATAAACATAATTTTGTCAATATCTAAAATCTCACTATTTTTTCCTATAACATTACAAGTTAAGAAGTCTCTAATAAACTTTTCATCTATATTATCATTAGATATTACTTCCTTTAATGCATTCTCTAATTCTTCATTAGATATTTCTTTTAATGAGCTTTTTGAAATATATCTTAAAACTAAAATATTAGCTTTAATAAAGTTTATTATTTTATCTTTATCTAAATTAGAAATAAATTTTATTGCTGCTTCATTATTTTTTACTGCAATAATTTCTGTATTATAACTTGGATTAGTTATGTATCTTAATGCATCATAGCTTATATTAACAGCTTCTTTTTGTACACTTTCATATGGCTCTTTTATATATTTTATTGAGTCATAATCTTTTTTAACAGCTAATAATTGTAGCTCTTCACTAGGATCTTTTATATATCTAATTGCCCAACCTCTTTGTTCTATAGCCAATTTCATAACTAAATCAGTAGGATTTTTTATATAATTTAAATTACTCCATCCTGCATTTATAGCTTCAATCATCATTTCTTCTGTTGGATCTTCTATAAATTCAATAGATCTAGGATTATTTTTCATAGCTAATTCCTTCATTTTCATAGTTGGATTGCTTATATATCTTATCAAAAGCCCATTCTTTTCAATAGCTACTATCTTCATTTCATCTGTAGGATTATTTATATTCCTTATAGCAAGTGGGTTTGTTTTTATTGCTTCAATAATTTTTGATTCATCCATAAAATTCCTCTATTCTACACTTAATCATAATTTTTATTTAATAATAATTATTATAATACTTTTTTATAATTTTTAAAGTAGATAAATATAGTATGAATTGTTACTTCCTTTAATTATATTAATAATCCCTCTCTATACTTATTATCTTTTATTCTCTTATAAATATTAAAATACCTATCAATATCACATAATATTGGATAGGTATTTTATAAATTATAATTCACTTGCAATTTTATTTATCTTTTCTTTTAAACATAATAAACTATTTCTAATCTCAACAAAATCTCCACTTAATAACTTCTTATTTTTAACAACTATCTTTCCATCAACAATTACTGTATCAACATTACTAGCATTTGCAGAATAAACTATAGCTGCATAATAATCATATATCGGTTGCATATTCACAGATTTAGTTTCTATTAAAACCAAATCTGCTTTCTTTCCAACTTCAATTGAGCCTACTTCTTTATCTAATCCTAATACTTTTGCCCCATATATAGTTCCCATCTCAACTAATTCTATTGATGGCAATACTGTTCTATCATTATTAAATAATTTATGAATTTTTCCTACTTGATTCATTTGTCCTATTATATCTAGAGTATTTCCACTCATGGGACCATCAGTACCAAGCCCTATATTAATCCCCATTTTTTTCATTTTTATTATAGGCGAAACTCCCTTTGCTCCCTTTGCATTAGCTCCTATATTATGAGATACGCCTACACCTTTCTCTTTTAATATTTGTATATCCTCATCATTTACTAATACTGTATGTGCAGATATAAAATTAGAATCTAATATTCCTAAAGAATTTAAATATTGAACAGGTGACATATTGTACTTTTCCATATATTCCTTAAATTCGTAGTCCATTTCAGCAACATGCATCGTCATAGGAACATTATATTTTTTACTTATTTCATAAGCCTCTTTTAAAGATTCATCACTATTGGTATATGGTGCATGTGGAGCTATTCCTGGAGTTATAAGAGTATCGCCTTTCCATTTTTCAATAAACTTTCTTGAATAATCTAATCCACCAAAAGGTTTCTTAGCATCAGGTGCTGAAAAATCTACTATTGTTTCACATAATACACCTCTCATATTAAGTTCTTTAGATGCTTTAGCAACCTCATCTTCAAAATAATACATATCACAAAAAGTAGTTACTCCACCTAATAGCATTTCAGCTATAGCATATCTAGCTCCAATATAAGTTAAACTTTTATCTACTAATTTCTGCTCTAAAGGAAATAAATATCTCTTTAATCTATCTTTATAATCATCTGCAAGGCTTCTAAATGGAATCATGGATGCATGAGTATGACAATTTATCATTCCAGGAATTAATATACCTCCCTCACCATCTATAATTTCAACTTCATAATTATATTTATTTATAAAACTTTCTTTTCCCTTATTATCACCAACATAAATTATTTTATTTTCTTCAAGTACTACTATTCCATTTTCTATGATATCTCTATTTTCATTCATAGTAATAACTGTAGAATTTTCAATTATAGTAAATTTCTTTTTCATTTTAAATCCTCCGAACTGTAAAAAGACTATGTACATACATAGTCTTTTT
>JAFNXG010000020.1 GCA_017383505.1 Clostridium sp. | reverse complement strand
CCATTTGATCTATAACTGCTTCAAATCCCCAGAAATTAATAATTACATACTTATTAATACTAATTCCATAAGTATTCTTTATTGTCTTAAGTAAAAGTTCTGGTCCTCCATAGGCTAATGCAGCATTTAATTTTCCTTCTCCATGCCCTGGTATATCTACTAATGTATCTCTAAATAATGAAGTTAATTTTATGTTTTTATTGTTATTATCTAGTGTTGCAATAATCATAGAGTCTGCTCTTGATGCTTCATCTAAATCTCTTGCATCAGTACCTATTAATAAAACATTAGTTATACCTTCAACTTCTTTATAATCCTCATCTGAAGTTATTTCTTGCGTATCTATCCCAGAATAAACCTTACTTCTAATAAAGAAATATCCTGTGGCAAGTGTTGCCATTACTAAAGCGAAAACTATCAACGTTGATATTATAACTTTCTTTTTAATTGACCACTTCTTTTTTTTAGAACTCTTTTTTCTTCCTTTTATTGGTTTGCTCATTTTTTCGCCATCCCTTCAAAAATTTTAATTAGATATTAAAGTTAACTGTTTGCATTATTATTCTAGATATAGTTTATGCAATTTATATTTTATAATTATAAATTGACAAATATATCATAACATATTTTAAGCTAATTTTTAATTTTTTAATATTTTTTTTGTAATTTACTAAAATTTTGTATAATCATTTCAAATATACCTTTCATAAAAATATTACTTTTTCTATTTTATTTAAAAAAAATAATATTTTTAGACTTATTTTTTATAATATTTTTTAAAGTTATATTACACATTATCAAAATACCCTTATTTTAATCTGGCAATAAGTTGATATATTAAAAGCAAAATTTTACTTAATATAATAGAATTTAATATTTACTTATATTATTTTAAGTATTATTATAATTATTGTGTAAAATTTAGATAATTCATGGAGGTTTTTTATGAACATAAGTATTATTGGAATGCCTCTTTTTTATGGTTGTGACAGACCTGGTGTAGAAAAGGGACCTGAAGAATTAAGAAAAAACAACCTTATAGATATTTTTGAAGAAAATCATACAGTTTATGATTTAGGAGATATTGAAGTTGAAAAAGCAAATGCTGAAGATAAATTCTTAAGTAATTCAAAGTTAAAATATTTAGATCAAGTTGTAAATGCAAATAACAACTTAGCTACAAAAGTTTTAGAAGCCTTAGAAAACAATACGTTACCTTTTATTGTTGGCGGTGACCATTCACTAGCATTAGGTTCTATTGCTGGATCTAGTCAATTTTTAGGTAATGATTTAGCTGTAATTTGGATTGATGCTCATGGAGATATAAATACTCATGAGACAACTCCTTCAGGAAATATTCATGGTATGCCTTTAGCTGCATCTATGGGTATAGGTTATGAAAAACTAACTTCTATCTTCTTTAATAACTTTAAAGTAAAGCCTGAAAATGTATTTATTTTAGCTTGTCGTGATTTAGATGAAGGTGAAATAGAGTTAATTGATAAATTAGATATTAATGTTTGGACAAACCAAGATATAAATAATAAAGGTATTGATAAAGTAGTTAAAGAACTATTATCTTTAATTTCTAGTAAAAATATAAAAAATATCCATCTTTCTTATGATATAGATTGTTTAGATCCTGAATATGTACCTGGTACTGGAACTCCAGTATCTGATGGTCTATCTTTCTCTGAAAGCAAATCTTTATTAGAAGCAATTTTAGGGACAAGCTTAGTAAAATCTATAGATTTTGTAGAATATAATCCTGATTTAGATCAAAATAATAGAACCAAAGAAACTTGTATAGAGCTATTAAAGCTTATATCTTGTAACTTAAAATAATAAAAGAGGGTTTATCATAATTATAATTAAAGAAATATATTAACCTTATGATATTTCTAAGTTATTAATTGTTTGGTATTCCCTCTTTTTTGTTATTAATTTGTTTATTAATCTAAGTTATGATATTATAAAATGAATAAGTTAAAAATTTGGAGGTAAAGATGAAACTATTATTTTTCGATACTGAAACAACAAGCGTAAGACCTGGTCACATATGCCAGTTAAGTTATATAACAGTAGATACATCTACAAAACCACAAACAACTATAGGAAAAAACTTTTTCTTTACAGTAGATGAAATGGACCCCGCTGCTGAAGAAGTTCATGGATTTTCTCTTGAAAAATTATATGAATTATCTAATGGGCTTGAGTTTTTAGAACAAATTCAAGATTTTATGAGAGATTTCTTTGATGCTGATTTTGTTATTGGGCATAATGTTCAATTTGATGTTAAGTTTTTAAAACATGAAGTTAATTCATTATATGAAGCTGGTATGATTGACTCAACTTGGGAACCTAAAAGAACATTCTGTACTATGGCTTACTATAAAGATATTTGTAAAATTCCTTCTCCAAATGGTAATGGAATTAAAAACCCTAAATTATCCGAAACAATTAACTATTTAGGAATTACTGATGAAATGATTGAAAAAAAAGCAAATGAATTATTCCAAGGTAGCGGAAACTATCATGATGCTAGATTTGATACAGCCGCTGTTTACCTTTTAGTTATTGAAGGAATGAAAAAGAAACTAATAAAACCTGGATTCTTTTCAAGTCAAATATAGGTTGCTATAATCTTTTAAACTTATATAAAATTATTAATAATATTTTTACCTTATAAAAAAGTAGTAGTGAATTTTTTAAATTCACTACTACTTTTTTATAAATTAAGTAATTTATATAAATCTTTACATTTTTCTTTATCCATAGCTGGAACGCCATCTAATCTATATTTTATTCCCATAGTCTCATACTTATTTACTCCAAGTAAATGATATGGAAGTAATTCCACTTTTTCTACATTATTTAATGACTTAATGAATTTTCCTAATGAAACAATATATTCTTCACTATCTGTTTTTCCTGGCACTACAACTTGTCTTATCCACATCTTAGTATTACATTTAGCAGCAGATTCTAGGAATTTTAAGCTTTCATCTATTTTAATTCCTGTCATATCTTTATATCCTTCTTCTGTAATATGCTTAACATCAAAAAGAACTAAATCCGTATACTTTAATATTTCTTCGTAATTTCCAAAACCTACACCTGATGTATCTATTGTAGTATGTATACCTTTTTCCTTACAAAGTCTTAAACACTCTTTTAAAAATTCTGGTTGTCTTAATGGGTCTCCACCTGAGAATGTAACTCCCCCTCCAGATCTCTCAAAATAACTTCTAAATCTCGCTACTTTATTTACTAATTCTTCAGGCGTCATTTCTATTGCATCTTGACTTTTATCATTCCAAGTATCTGGATTATGACAATATTGACATCTTAATGCACATCCTTGCATAAATACTACAACTCTAATTCCAGGTCCATCTACTAGTCCCATTGTTTCTATTGAATGTATAGTTCCTTTTATCATCGTATATCTCCCCCGTTTTTTATAAGCCTTAGTTAGCTATTTTTAACTTTATACTAAAATTTATTTCCTATACAAATATGATATTATTTACATAACATAACCCATTATACACCTTAATTTAAAATTTGTTAATACTCTAATAAAATGGGTATTTAGTAATAATAACTATTTCTTATCTAAATAGTATCAATATTTCTTAATCTCATTCTATTTTTACTCATTATATGTTTACTCATTATAAATTTATATTTATTTTTTTATTTTTACTATTTTATAAAATTTTTACTTATACTTTGTTATCCCTCTAAAATTAAGTATTTCAAAATCACCCCTATCTTTTTACTTCTTAGTTATACTAAACTTTTAATGTATAAATTTTAAACTAAACTTTTATAAAACTCTGTAAACCCTTTATTTATAAAGCTTAGAAGAATAATTTTTATTTTAATTTTTTAATTAAAAATATTGATTTTTTAATTGCGAATCTATATAATAGATTTGTTTGTTTAGTAATTTTAAACCATTAGTTTAGTAATAGTTATTATTAAACACTTTGAAAGGCGAGGTGAAATCGTGCAAATTGGTGATAAAATAAAACGAATGCGAATTGAAAAAGGATTAACCCAAGAAGAGCTTGCTAATAGGTGTGAATTATCTAAAGGTTTCATATCTCAACTTGAGAATGATATAACTTCACCATCTATTGCTACCTTAATAGATATACTAGAAATATTAGGGACAGATCTTAAAGAATTCTTTAGTGATGATAAAGATGAAAAAATTACTTATACATACGAAGATATGTTTGAAACTGAAAATACTGATTTAAAATATAAATTAATGTGGCTAGTTCCAAATGCTCAAAAAAATGAAATGGAACCAATAATGATTACACTAGAACCTGGTGGTAAATATATCGAAGAAGAACCTCATGAAGGTGAAGAATTTGGTTATGTTCTATCTGGAGCTATAACTCTTCATCTTGGAGAAAAATCATATAAGGTTAAGAAAAATGAAAGTTTTTATTATAAACCTAAATCTAATCATTATATAAGTAATAGTGGAAAAACAATTGCTAAAGTTATTTGGATTTCTACTCCGCCATCATTTTAAGTAAGATTCTAAATTTTAACTAATATTTTAAATCTCTAATTTAATTAGTGCAAGTTACCTACTTGGTAATTTATCTAATGAAACTTATTCGATAACTATAAGGAGTCGAGCTTCTTATTAAAAGCAATTTTAAATTTATATAATAAAGTTACTCATTTCTATAATAAGATAATGGGTTTTCTTTAACACTTAAATTTTATTTATACAGAAAGAGGTGTTTTTTTTGAGTAAAAATATTATCGAAATACAAGGTGTTTCTAAAGTTTATGGTGATAATACTGTTTTAGATAACCTTTCATTAAATATACGTGAAAATGAGTTTTTAACTTTACTTGGCCCTAGTGGATGTGGTAAAACAACTACTCTTAAAATTATTGCAGGATTTGAAACTGCAGATAGTGGAAAAGTTGTTTTTAATGGAGATGATATTTCTAATCTTCCACCTTATAAAAGACAATTAAATACTGTATTCCAAAAATACGCATTATTCCCTCATATGAATATATATGAAAACATAGCTTTTGGACTAAAAATTAAAAAGCTTCCAAAAGATGAAATTGATAAAAAAGTTCGTGAGATGTTAAAAATGGTAGCTCTTGAGGGATTTGAAAAAAGATCTGTTGATTCATTAAGCGGTGGGCAACAACAAAGAGTTGCTATTGCTAGAGCTTTAGTTAATGAGCCTAAAGTTCTTTTACTTGATGAACCTTTAGGAGCTTTAGATTTAAAACTTAGAAAAGAAATGCAATTAGAACTTAAAAAGATTCAAAAAAGACTAGGAATAACCTTTATATTTGTAACACATGACCAAGAAGAAGCATTAACTATGTCTGATACTATTGTAGTAATGAACAAAGGAGTTATCCAACAAATGGGAAGCCCTGAAGATATATATAATGAACCTGCTAATGCATTTGTTGCAGATTTCATTGGAGAAAGTAATATCTTAGATGGTACTATGCTTGAAGACTATAAAGTTGAATTCTCAAATACAGTCTTTGATTGTGTTGATAAAGGCTTTAATAAAAATGAAAAAATTGATGTTGTTATAAGACCTGAAGATATAGAAATTACTTCTATTGAAAATGGAATGATGAGTGGTAAAGTTAACTCTGTTACTTTCAAAGGTGTTCACTATGAAATTGAAGTTGAACAAGAAAATACTAAGTGGATAATACACAATATAAAAAGTGCTAAAGTAGGAAGTACTATCGGACTAATTATTGATCCTGAAGCAATACATATAATGAGAAAGGTAAGTAATTATGAAAAATAAAAATAATCAAGGCTTTCTTCCAGCATCTCCATATATTATTTGGAGCTCACTTTTTATTGTTATTCCACTTTTAATAGTAATTTTCTTTGCTTTTACTACAAAATCAGGCGATACTTATAAATTTTCATTAGAGAATTTTCAAAGACTACTTGATACTAACTATTTAAAAGTATTTGGTAGAAGTATTCTTTTAGCCGCTGAAGCAACTTTAGGCTGTCTTATTCTTGGATACCCAGTTGCTTATTTAATCTCTAAGATGAGAGAAGGAAAAAGAAATGTCTTAATAATGCTATTTATTGTTCCAATGTGGATGAATTTCTTGCTTAGAACTTATGCTTGGCTTCCTATACTAGGTAAAAATGGTCTTATTAATTCTTTCTTGATGAATTTAGGTTTTGATCGTATTAATATTCTTTATACTGACTTTGCAGTACTTTTAGGTATGATATATAACTTCTTACCTTTTATGATATTGCCTATTTATACTATACTTATAAAAATTGATAAAGATTTAATAAATGCTGCTGCAGACTTAGGAGCAGATAGAAAAAGAATATTTGCAAAAGTAATATTCCCATTAAGTATGCCTGGTGTAATTTCAGGAATTACTATGGTATTTATGCCTGCTGTTTCTACCTTTGTTATTTCTAGAATACTTGGTGGTGGACAATATATGCTACTTGGTAACTTAATAGAAACTCAATATACAACAATGGGAGATTGGAACTTTGGTTCTGCCATTGCAATATTTATGATGATAATAATTTTAATTTCAATGGCCTTTATGAATAAATTTGAAGGTCCTGATGATAAGTAAGGAGGATATTTATTATGGTAAAAAAATTAGAATCTTTCATTAAAAGATTTTATCTATTATTAATTTTTGTATTTTTATATACACCTATAGTTACTTTAATGGTATTCTCTTTTAATGATTCAAAATCAATGGGTAAATGGAATGGGTTTACTCTAAGATGGTATGCTGATCTTTTTCAAAGCGTTAGAATAATGGAAGCCTTAAAGTATACACTAATAATAGCTGTTCTTTCATCTGTTATTGCTACAGTAATTGGTACATTAGCAGCAATAGGTATTCATAGGATGAAAGGATTACCTAAAAAAACCTTATTAAATATAAATAACTTACCAGTATTAAACCCTGATATAGTTACTGGTATATCTATAATGAGTTTATTTATTTTTATACTTCCTATTTTAAATAAGATCGGTATAAACGCTCAATTTGGATTTATGACAATGCTTTTAGCTCATATTACTTTTAATATTCCTTATGTTATATTATCTGTACTTCCAAAGCTAAAACAACTTCCTAATAATATAACTGAAGCTGCTCTTGATTTAGGCGCTACTCCTGGTTATGCAATGAGAAAAATAATTCTTCCTCAAATTAAACCTGGAATTGTAGCAGGTCTTTTAATGGCATTTACAATGTCTATTGATGACTTCGTAATCAGCTTCTTTACAACAGGTCCTGGAGTAACTAATTTATCTATAGAAATTTACTCTATGGCAAGAAAAGGTATAAATCCTTCAATAAATGCATTATCAACTTTAATGTTTTTAACTGTATTAATTCTTTTATTATTTGTAAATAGAAAAGAATTTATTTCAAGAGGTGAATAGATTGAAAAGATTTAAAAAATTAACTGCTTTACTAGCAACAACATTATTAACAGCTTCTCTTTTCGCTGGATGTGGAAATAGTAATATCGGAGAAAATGGTACATTAAATTTCTTTAATGTTGGTGATTATATTGATGAAGCTCTCATTAGAAAATTTGAAAAAGAAACAGGAATCAAGGTTAATTATTCAACTTACGATACTAATGAAATAATGTATCAAAAAGTTAAAACTAATCCAGGAACTTATGATTTAGTAATTCCATCTGATTATATGGTTCAAAGAATGATAAATGAAAATCTATTAGAAAAAATAGACTTTAATAACATTCCTAACTATCAGTATATAGGAGATACTTATAAAAATTTATCTTATGATCCAACTAATGAATATTCTGTTCCTTATATGTGGGGGACTATAGGTATACTTTACGATGGCTTTGAAATAACCGAACCTGTAACTAGTTGGGATATATTATGGGATTCTAAATATAAAGATGAAGTTTATATGTTTAATTCTATTAGAGACGCTATGGCAATAGGCCTACTTAAAGAAGGCTACTCTATAAATTCAAAAAATCCTACAGAAATAAATTCTGCTAGAGATGCATTAATAAAACAAAGAGATTTAACTAACCCTGTTTATGTTGTAGATGAAGCTAAAGATAATATGATTGCAGGCGAAAAATTAATTGCCACTGTTTGGTCGGGCGATGCGATATATGCAATGAGCGGAAATCCTGATCTTAAATATGTAATACCTAAAGAAGGTTCTAATAAGTGGGTAGATGCCTTATGTATTCCAGCTGGAGCAAAAAATAAAGAAGCTGCAGAAAAATTTATTAACTTCTTATGTGATCCTCAAGTAGCTAAACAAAATGTAGATTATATTGGATATTCTACTCCAAACACTGCTGCATTTGATTTGCTTGATGAAGAAACTAAAAATAATCCTGCGGCATATCCTTCTGAAGAAGAATTATCTAAATGTACTTTATTTACAGATTTAGATTCTGAAACTTTAAAATTATATGAAGCTGCATTTACAGAAGTGCTTTCACAATAATAATTTTTTTATACTTTATTAATACTTAAAATGAGGATTCAAATTTGAATCCTCATTCTTTATATTCTTCATATAACTTTACTTAAAGTTGTATATCTGGAAACCATATATTTATTTCTCTTTCTGAGCTTTCTACTGAATCTGATGCATGAACACAGTTTTCTGTTATCCCCTTTGCATACTTCTTTCTTATAGTTCCTTCTTTTTGTTCCTTTGGATTTGTTGCTCCATTTATCTCACGTACCTTTTTAATAGAATCTTCTCCTTCTACAATTAATGCACATAATGGACTTCTAGTAATAAAATTTAATAGCTCATCGTAAAATCCTTTACCTTTATGTTCAGAATAATGCTTTTCGGCAATATGTCTATCAGCTTTCTCCATTCTTAAAGCTATTATTTTCAACCCAGCCTTTTCATAATGACTTATTATATCACCTATTATATTTTGCTCAACAGCATCTGGCTTAATTAATACTAATGTTTTTTCCATTTTCCATCACTACCCTTAATTTTTATTCTTAATATTATATGATGCTACTTTTAAATTTATATATGTTATAATTAAAAATATATTTATATAAGGAGGAATTCTTTATGATTAGGTACTACATAGTAGTTGATGGCAGAGTTCAGGGCGTTGGTTTTAGATTTTTTTGCACAATGAACGCTCGTACATCTGATTTAACTGGATGGGTCAGAAATATGGATAACGGTATGGTTGAAATGGAAGTTCAAGGTGACGAAATGTCTATTGAAAAATTTATTTCTAACATAAAAAAGGGAAACCACTTCATTAGAGTTGATGAACTATATCAAAAGAAAATAGACATTCTTCCAAATGAACGTACCTTTACTGAAAGATACTAATAAGATAAAGAATTTGCTTAGATAAAAGTAGTTTATACCCTAAATTACTTTTATCTAATTCCGATTCTCTTTAGTTTAGTCATATTGCATTAAATTATACTTCTCGATAATTCCTATTAATTTCTCTGCATATATAAGTTGTCCATTTTTATCTTTTGCAGTACTATAGCCAGCATCTTCTAATGCTTGAGCTTGATTCTTATAATTTTTTTTTTCAAATAGTCCATACTCAGAATATCTTGGATTTTCACTCAAAAATTTCCCATGATCATCTAAAGATTCATCAATACTATCATATTTCCTAAAATTAGCAATAGTCGAATCATTATAATTTTCACTAGTTGATATAGTTGCAATTGCACCACTCCATCTTGAATCAGCTTTAATTCCAAATATATTATTATGATTAACTGCTAATTCAGAGCTTCCCCATCCTGATTCTAAAATTGCTTGTGCTATGGTTATTGATGGTACTATTCCATACTTATTATAATTTTCTATTGCTCCATTAAATATTTTTAATATAAATTCTTTCTTATTGTCATCTAAATATATATTAGAAAATTCTAAATCTACTTTTACACTATCATAGCTCTCTTTCTCTATATTTTCTTGCACTATGTTCCCTTGTTTTATCTCTTTACTAATATTAATTTCTTTTAAATCCGTTATTGTATTAAGACTATTATCTTTTAGCTTAATATTTACTATATATAATATAATAATTGTAGATATTAAAATAATATTTACCCATTTTATTTTTACTTTACAATCCTTTTTATAATAGTCCTTTACCCCATTATATTGAACGTTACTTTTCATTTTCAACTCCTTATTGACATATAATTTTTTTATGACTTTACTACACTTATGTTTTCTGTATATTTTATTACTTTTTATAATATGAGTATATAAATAAAAAAAGACATAAAAATATATAATATATTTATGTCTTCTCATTTAATATTTATATCTTTTAATATTTTTATTATACTTTAATCTTAAAAAAACTATTTGTTTCATCTATAATTATATGTCTTAATGCTACTAATCCTATTAAATTAGGCAGTGCCATTAATCCATTTACTATATCTGCTATTATAAATACTAAATCTAAAGATAATAATGGTCCAATACCAACAAAAATTATAAATACTGTCTTATATATTTTTATCCCTTTTATTCCAGCAAGATACTCTATACATCTCTCACCATAATAATTCCATCCTATTATAGTAGTAAATGCAAAAAATATTAATCCTATATTAACTATATACTTACCTACTATAGCAAACGGTAATCCATTTTCAAAGGCTATTGTTGTCATAGCAGCACCTTCAAGACCAGTATTAAAGCTATTAGTTACAACTATTGCTAAGCCTGTCATTGTGCATATTACTATAGTATCTATAAAAGTACCTGTCATAGATATTAACCCTTGTTTGACTGGAGAGTTAGTTTTTGCTGCTGCAGCTGCAATTGGTGCACTTCCTAAGCCAGCTTCATTTGAAAAAACTCCTCTTCCAATCCCTCTTTGGATTGCTATTGATATAGTTATTCCTACAGCACTTCCTAGAGCTGCTTTAGGATTAAATGCACTAACTACTATTAATTTTACTGCTGCTGGCACAGCCTCAATATTAAATATTAACACCATTAATGCTCCTACTATATAAAATATAGCCATAGTTGGAACTATCTTTTCTGCTACACTAGATATTCTTTTTATACCCCCTAATGTAACTAATGTAACTAGTATAGTAACTATAATAGCTGTAACCCATATAGGAATATTAAATCCTATTTCTACAGCGGAGGCTATAGATTTAACTTGTCCAAATGTTCCGATACCTAAAAGAGCTACAGCAACTCCAAAAATAGCAAACATTTTAGCTAAAAATTTATTTCCTATGCCTTTTTCTATATAATACATAGGACCACCAGATATTTCTCCATTATCATCTACTTCTCTATATTTAATAGCAAGAACACCTTCTGCATATTTAGTAGCCATTCCAAAAAATGCTGCTACCCACATCCAAAGAAGTGCCCCTGGTCCTCCTGTACCTATAGCAGTTGCTACACCAACAATATTCCCTGTTCCTATAGTTGCTGATAAAGCTGTACAAAGAGATGCAAAATTAGATACATCTCCCTTAACATTTTCATCACTTTTCTCTTCATCTTTTAAAAATAAATATTTAAATGCTAATGGTAATTTAAATATTTGTAATAACTTTAATTTAAATGTAAAATAAATCCCTGTTCCAACTAAAAGAATTAATAAAGGTGGCCCCCACACAATGTTATTGATGATAGTTAATATTTTTTCTATAGATTGAAAAGTTGGCATAAAAAATCCTCCTTAAATTTAATTTAGGAGGAGACAAAAAATAGCTTTACTCTTAATAATATTAATTATCTATACTCTAAAATAATTCATATTTATTAAATTATTTATATAAAATACAAGCTACATTTATCCCCTGTCCTTTTACCTGAGAGTTTCAGTTTAATATAATTAAACTTTGCTCCTTCGGCGCTCTATTATGAGTCTCTCCAGAGGCTCGTCCAGCAACGGTCCTAATACCTGAAAGATTTACTTCTTCGGTGGATTTACATCACTCTCCCATTACCTTCATCCGAACATATCAAATTATATTTACGTTATATATTATAAAAAAGCTATAATCGATATTTTTTATTACTTATACAATCTATTTATAGCACTAATTATCGATTTTATAGACGCTCTCGTTATATTACTATCTACCCCTACACCAAAAGTTTTCTTTTCAATATCATTTCTCTTAATATATACATATGCTGCTGCTTCTGCTTCAGAACCTTTACTTAAAGAATGCTCCTTATAATCAATAATAGATATATTTATTAAATTACTATTATATAATGCCTTTCCTAAGGAATCTATAGGTCCATTTCCACTTCCTTGTATATCTATAATTGCATCTTTATATTTAATTTTAGCTTTAATATTGGTATCTTCATTTATTCCATTTTTAACATCTGATATAGATAAATTTAAAAGTTTAAACGGCTCTTCTAAATCTAAATATTCTTTTTTAAATATATCTAAAATTTCATTTGGCTTAACTTCACCCTTAATTTCTGAAACCTTTTGTACGACATCTGCAAACTCTTGTTGCATTGTCTTTGGTAACTTATATCCAAAGCAATGATCCATTACAAATGCTATTCCACCTTTTCCAGATTGGCTATTTATTCTTACTAATGGCTCATACTCTCTACCTAAATCACTTGGGTCAACTGGTAAATATGGTACTTCCCAAAGTTTTGATCCTCTTTCTTCATACTTTTTCATTCCTTTGTTTATAGCGTCTTGATGTGATCCTGAAAATGCTGTAAACACTAAATCTCCTGCATAAGGATGTCTTACATGAACAGGAATTTTAACACATCTTTCATATACCTCTATTATTTCGTTTATATTTTCAAGATTTAACATAGGATTAACTCCATGCGAAAACATATTATATGCAACAGTAAGTAAATCTACATTACCTGTTCTTTCTCCATTACCAAACAAAGTTCCCTCTACTCTATCTGCTCCTGCTAAAAGAGCTAATTCTGCATCTGCTACTCCAGTTCCTCTATCATTATGAGGATGAACACTTACTATTACTCTATTTCTATTCTTAAATCCCTTGCACATATATTCTATTTGATCTGCAAATACATTAGGTGTATCCATTTGAACTGTAGATGGTAAATTTACTATTATCTTATTATCCTCTGTTGCTCCCCAGGTATCTGCTACTGCTTCACATACATCAAGAGCATATTCTACCTCTGTTCCAGTAAAGCTTTCTGGAGAATATTCTAAAAATATCTTTCCTTCAAAATCATTGGCATATCTTTTTACAAGCTCTGTACCTTCTATTGCAATTCTTTTTATATCATCTTTTCCCATATTAAAGACAACATCTCTTTGCAATACTGATGTAGAATTATATATATGAACTATAGCTTGTTTAATACCTGATAATGCTTCAAAAGTTTTCTTTATTAGATGTGGTCTTGCTTGAGTTAATACTTGAACAACAACATCATCTGGAATATAATTTTTTTCTACTAACCTTCTTAAAAAATCATATTCTATTTGCGATGCTGATGGAAAGCCAACCTCTATTTCTTTAAACCCTAACTTAACTAGTAAATTAAAAAACTCTACCTTTTCATTAATATTCATAGGATTTATAAGTGCTTGATTTCCATCTCTTAAATCTACACTACACCATATTGGTGCCTTTTTAATAATATTATTTGGCCAACTTCTTTCCTTAAGGTTTATTGTTTCAAACCTCTTATACTTACTATAATTTAACATTTATAAAACCCCCTTATCTTACCTAATAAATTTCTTTATACTACTATCTTTTTATAAGCTTTATTTTTATACTTATAAAAAAACGCGCACACATTCCCCATCATTGGAGCGTGTTTGCGCGGTACCATCCAAAGTTTAACTTACTTAAAATAACGGTGTTATCCGATAAAGACTAATAATATTTCATCTTTATAGCTCATGAGCAAGTTCAAAAACATTAATTTATAGACTCACAGCTACCGTCTATTCTCTGAAAAATAATTTATTTTTTACTACTCTCAATCCTTGCTTATACATATGTTTTTTATAATTTTACTATATATGGATATTTTTGTCAATTATCTATTTATCTATTCTATTTCTTAATTCACCTTTATAGAATGCTCTTATATTTTCTATAACCTCATTAAATAGCCTTTCTCTTGCTTCTACACTTGCCCATGCTATATGTGGTGATAATATTAACTTATGTTTATTTTTCACTGATAAAAGTGGATTTTCTTCTTTTATAGGTTCTACCTCAAATACATCCAAAGCTGCTCCCTTAATTATATCTTCATCAATTGCCTTAGCTAAGTCTTTCTCAACAATAACTGGACCTCTACTCATATTAACTAATATTGCTGATTTTTTCATTTTTGATAAAGCTTCATAATTTATTAATGACATTGTATTTTCATTTAGAGTAGCATGTATAGATATAATATCACTAGTTCTTAATAATTCTTCAAATTCTACCTTAGTAAAATTTTTATTATAATTGCTTCCACTTGTAGAATAATATATTACTTTTGCTCCAAAAGCCTCTGCTATTTTTGCAACCTTTTTACCTATAGCTCCAAGACCTATTATACCCCATGTTTTACCTTCTATCTCATAATAAGGCTTGTCTAGGCACGTAAATAAATTGCTTTTTGAATATTTTCCTTCTTTAACATAACTATCATAATAAAATACTTCATCTAATAGTGATAGAGTTGCTGCAAATGTATGCTGTACTACTGCGTTAGTTGAGTATCCTGCGACATTGCTTACAGCTATTCCCCTTTCTTTAGCATACTCTATATCTATATTATTGAATCCGGTTGCCATTTCAGCTATAAATTCTAAATTTTCAGCTTCATTTAAGTTTCTTCTATCTAAAATAACTTTATTTGTTAGTATTATGTTAGCTTTTTTAACTCTATCTTTTACTTCACTATATTCAGTATGATCATAATAAAAAACTTCTCCTAACTCTTTTAATCTTTCTATATCAATACTACCTAATGTTTCTCCATCTAATACTACTATCTTTTTATTCATTTTAAATTCACCTCTAGATTATTATTTATAATATTGAAAAATGATAAATATATTCTTATTTTATATTTAGTCTTTTAATGATTTTAATATTTTCGCTATATTATCAATATCGTTATTACTTAGCTCATCATAGTTATCCAACATACTTTTTACATCATCTATGACTTTATCTCTATATGTTTTTTTTATACTTTTCCTATCATCAAGAATATATAATGTTAGACTTGTTGTTATGACACCTATAATACCTATCCCTATAATCATTAATAAAACAGCAATAGTTCTTCCTAATTGTGTTTTTAACAAAATATCACCATATCCTACAGTAGTGAACGTTACAAAGCTCCACCATAAAGCATCCCCTATAGACATACCTTCCACTAAAGAAATTAATACTGCTCCTATGACAATAAATATTGTAGAAATCACCAATAAAAAATTCAATCTACTTTTTCTTATTTCATCTTTAACCTTAATTTTAAATTTTATTGCACATATTAAAAGCATTAAAGTTTGTATT
>JAFNXG010000173.1 GCA_017383505.1 Clostridium sp. | reverse complement strand
GTAGATTAGTATATGCATTAAAAGAAGCAAAGGTAAATAATCCATTAATTTTATTAGATGAAATTGATAAATTAAGTGGAGATTATAAAGGAAATCCTGCTGATTCATTATTAGAAGTTTTAGATCAAAATCAAAATAAAACTTTTAGAGATGCTTATATGGAAGTAGATATAGACTTATCAAATGTTTTATTTATTACTACTGCAAACTCTTTAGATACTATTCCGAGAGCTTTACTTGACAGAATGGAAGTAATTCAAGTATCAGGATATACCTATGAAGAGAAATTCCATATTGCAAAAAAACATTTAGTTAAGAGAGCATTAAAGGAATATAATGTAGATGAAAAGACTATAAAAATATCTGATAATACTATAAAACAAATAGTTAATGGATATACTAGAGAGTCTGGAGTTAGAAATTTAGATAGACAAATTAATAAAGTTATAAGAAAGGCTATTACAGATTTAATTAAAAGTAAGAAAAATAGCATAATAGTATCTCAGAATAAACTTGAAAAGTATTTAGGACCAGTAATATTTGAATTCGAAGATAAAGAAAAAGAAGATAAAATTGGAGTAGTTACAGGACTTGCTTGGACAGCATATGGTGGAGATACACTTCCGGTTGAGGTAGCTGTTATGAAAGGAAATGGAAAGCTTGAATTAACAGGTCAGTTAGGTTCTGTAATGCAAGAGTCTGCTAAGGCTGCATATAGCTATGTAAGAGCTAATAGTAAAAAATATAATATTAATGAAGAATTTTATAAAAAGAATGATATTCATATTCATGTGCCAGAAGGAGCTGTTCCAAAGGATGGACCTTCAGCAGGAGTTACTATAGTTACTGCATTAGTATCTGCTCTATCTAAGAAAAAGGTAAGAGGAGATATAGCTATGACAGGAGAGGTTACTTTAACAGGAAGAGTATTAGCTATTGGTGGCGTTAAAGAGAAATGTTTAGCTGCACATAGAATAGGAATTGATACAATTATTTTACCAAAAGAAAACAAAAAAAATGCTGATGAAATACCTTCTTCAATTAAAGGTAAATTAAATTTATTATTTGCTGATGATGTTAAAGAAGTATTAGAAGCGGCATTAATCGGAGTTGATGAAAATGATAATTAAAAAATCGGAGTTTATTATATCTGCTGTTAAGAGAAATCAATACCCAATTGATGGTAGAAATGAAATTGCTTTTGTTGGAAGATCTAACGTAGGTAAAAGTTCTATAATAAACGCTTTAACAAACAGAAGAAAACTTGCTAAGGTATCTCAAACACCAGGTAAGACTAGACTTATAAACTTTTTCTTAATAAATGATGATTTCTACTTAGTTGACTTACCGGGGTATGGATATGCTAAGGTATCTAAAAAAGAAAAGGAAAGCTGGGGAAAAACTATAGAAACTTATCTTACTGATAGAGAAGAATTAAAAAGAGTTATACTATTAGTTGATTCAAGACATAAACCTACAGCTGATGATATTATGATGTATGATTGGATAAAACACTTTGATTATGATTGTATAGTAATTGCAACAAAGAGTGATAAATTATCTAACAATGAACTTGGAAAGAGTAGAAAGTTAATAAAAGAAACTTTAGGGCTTGGAAGTACAGATAAGTTCTATTTCTTCTCATCATTAAATAAAAAAGGTAAGGATGAGTTAATAAACAACATATTTGAAGATTTATCAGAAGAAGCTGAAAATTAATTTAAGATAAGGCTACCTAATAAGGTAGTCTTATTTTTTTTAAAAAAGTAGACACATTTATAAGATAGTAATAATAAATAATAGTATAGTACTATATACTAAATAAAAAAATAAATAAATTTTAAGAAAAAAATATCATTAGAAAGATGAAAATGGTGTCAAATAACATTGAGAAGAATAGTATATAGTATAAAAACAAACAAATTAAATTTTTAGGAGGAATGTTAATATGCCTAGTATGCATGATATGATTGATGAATTAAACGACATTGAATGTCCAAGTTATCCTCCAGTAGATTCAGGATGTAATAATCTTGGTGGCTACGGTAATAATTTTGGCAACTATGGTAATAATTTTGGATGTGGCTTTGGAAGCTGGATATGGATATTATTAATCCTATTCTATGCTGGACAAGGTGGAAATTCTGGATACGGTGGAAATTCAGGATGCTGCTGCACTAAAAATAATAACAATTGTTGCTGTGGAAACTCAGGAAATAATGGTTTATTTGGTGGCTTAGGAAATTGTGGTGGAGGATATTTATTCTTATTAGTTATCTTATTCTTATGTAATGGTAACTTTGGATGTGGAAATTCTGGATATGGAAATTTAGGTTGCGGAAACTATGGATACGGAAATAACGTATCAAGTTGCGCTGGCTTAATATAAATTTGGTAGGAAGGAGGAATAGTTATGTCAAAGAAAAAACACGATAAATGTTGTTGTCAAGAATGTTGCTGTCAACCATGTTGCTGCAATAATTCAGGATCAAATAATAATAGCGGATGCTGTGGAAATATATTTGGTGGATTAAACAATTGTGTAGCTCCAATTATATTTTTATTAATAGCATGTGGATCAGGTCTTCTTAATAATAACTGCTCATATCTAATAATCTTATTATTCTTACTATGTGGAGGATCCTATGGTAGCCTATTTGGAGGCGGAAGTAACGTAGGAAATAATAATTGCTGTTGCTGTGAAAGTAACTGCTGCTGCTAGTTAAGAGGATGGAGGGTCTTGTGGCCCTCCAAAAAAATGTCTTGATATATAAACATATATCATTTAATTACATATAATGGAATAAAGAAATTAATATGGAGGAAATTATATGTCTAAACGTAAACATAGGAGTAGGGAAGATACTAAGAAGCAAGTAACTGCTGAAAATAGAAATAATAAAAATATAAATAATAATATGAATAATATGAATGGCAGACAAACATATAATAATGGTCTATTTGGGATAAATCCTAATCAATTATTAAGTACTATGTTTGGAAATATAGACATGAATCAAATAAATAGTTTATTGCAATCTATGAATACACAAGGATTTGATTTTAATAATTTAAATTTAGGAAATCTAATGGGCAATAAGAACTCTTTTGGAAGTAATACGAATCAGAATATTAATAGTTCAAATGTAAACAATGATACTAATATTAATGAAGATGAGAGTAATAAAGTAAGAAACAATAAATATAATAGAAACGATGATAATATGCAGATGTTGATAGCGATTAGAAACATTGTAAGTGGAGAAAGAGGGGTTTTTATAGATAAGATAATCTCAATGTATAATGATGGAGCATTTGATTAGTAATATTTTAATAAATGAATAAAAAAATATTAACTGTTAATAATATTACTGTACCGGAGAGTATTCTCCTATAGCAAATGAAGATAAAAATCTTCATTAAGCTAAACCCCCCCATCCCCCTTTTAGGCCGCAAATATAGCGGCCTTTTATTTTTAGTTTTTAGAAATAGAAGATATTTTATAATTAGATGATTCATCTAAATCAGCTTTTATATAAAGAGTAAGTTCTTCAGGTTCCTTATTAGAGTTACAAAAGTTAACTTTTTCAAAAGAAAGGCACCAGAAAATAGAAGTTACTTTTCCTGAATCATCCCATGACATATCATAAAAGTATCCTTTTTGAAAAGAATATCTATAAGTAAGTTTATCTAGATTCCAT
>JAFNXG010000172.1 GCA_017383505.1 Clostridium sp. | reverse complement strand
TACAAACTACTACAAATGACATATCTGGATTTATTGAATGTGCTAATGGAATTGCTAATGGCATTAATATACTCATTGTTCCATATGCAGTTCCTGTAGAAAATGAAATTAATGACCCTAAAATAAATATTAAACTTGGTAATAAGAATGCCGGTATTGCCCCTTTTAATACCTCAACTAAGTAATATGCAGTTCCAAGTTCTTTAATTACAGATCCTAATGACCATGCTAATATTAATATAACGCCAGTTATTATTAGTCCCTTCATTCCATCAACCCAAACTTCAATAGCTTCACTTAAAGTGAATATCTTTTTAATAACTCCCATTAAAATAGCAACTATTGAAGCAAATAATGCAGATTGGAATAATGCTACAGAAGCATCCGAAGCAGCAAATGCTTCCATTATACCTTTAAATGAAAATGGTGTATTAATCATAATTTCTTGAGCTGCTGATGGATCTCCACCCATTATTGTACTATATCCACTATAATAAAAAGCTACTAATGCTGAAATTATTAATGCTCCGATTGGAATAATAGCATTCCATATACTAAGTTTAACACCTTCTTTTGGCTCTAATTCATCCATTTCAGTTAATTTTTCAGCTGCAATTTCATCCTTAAGAGATTTGTTCCTATTTCTTGCTGCAATTTCAGCCTTTCTCATTGGTCCAAACTCTTTTAAAGTTAGAGCTGTTATTACTATAAATGCTAAAATTAATATATTATAAAATCTATAAGGTATTGTTTGAATAAATACTCCAAACCCACTTGCTTCAACTCCAATTGAATTGAAACCTTCTCCAATTAAGCTTACTTCTAATCCAATCCAGGTTGATATAATTGCTAGTCCAGCTACTGGTGCTGCTGTAGCATCTATTATAAATGCTAACTTTTCTCTTGATATCTTCATTTTATCCGATACAGGTCTCATTATTGGCCCAACTATTAATGAGTTTGCGTAATCATCAAAGAATACACATAAACCTAAAAGCCAAGTTGTTAATTGAGTACTTTTTACAGTCTTAGCTTTTTTAGCTAGTGCTTCTGCTATTGCTTTTGCTCCACCCATTTTAGCTACTAAATTAATAACTCCTCCAATAGCCAGTACTTGAAGAACTATTCCTGCATTCCATGGATCTGCAAGAGAATTTAATGCCCTATTTACAAAATCTAAAAATGCTTGTATAAATGCACCAAATATATTGTGTCCAGCAAGGCTAATTAAAAAACTCCCTGATAAAATACCTATAAATAAAGAAATAACAACGTTTTTTGTTATAAATGCTAACACTATAGCTACTATTGGTGGAATTAATGTCCATATTCCAAATTTATCTGCATTCACCGCCGCTGGCTCGACTTCTGCTGCAAATACAACTGTAGTTGAAAGTATAAATACCAACATTGTAAGTAATAAAACCTTAAAACTTCTTTTTTTCACTTTTATTCCCCCCTTAATTAATTTAAAAGTAAATAACAAAATACCCAAAACTAACAAAAAGACCTTGAGTTAACACTCAAGGTCTTGTATATTTTAAAAATAAATATAAAATACAAGTCTCAAATGATAGCTCACCACAAAATAATTTGTGACAGTAATACATATATTTTATGTACTCCCAGCTATACAACCTTAAAGCATTAGTTGTATGCTTCGGCGATTGCTCCTTTCTTATTGAATCACAGTGCTTTCCTCATCAATAATACTATTAACTTTCGCGCCTCTACCCTAGGTTATTCACTTTTGTTACGTAATAATTCGATTATATAACCAATTGATGGTATTTTCAATACCATTTTATAACTTTTATTGCTTTTTAACCCTTTTCATAAATTCTTCGATGTCATCTACGCTTTTTATTATATCACTTGATAAATTAATAACTCCATTTTCTGTCACTAATATATCATCTTCAATTCTAATTCCAATCCCTTCTTCTTCAATATATATTCCAGGTTCAACAGTAAATATAACTCCTGGTTCAAAAGTTATATCTCTATGTGGAGTTTCAATATCATGTGTATCCATTCCTAAACTATGCCCTATGCTATGATAATAATATTTTCTAACATCTTTTTTATCATCAATAAGACCTAGTTTTATACACTCCTCTGCTATTAAATCCGTTGCCTTTTCATTTACCTCTTTATATTTCATTCCTGGCTTAATTAATTTAATAATTTCTTCATTTACTTTTAAAACTGAATTATAAACTTCCTTTTGTCTTTCAGTAAACTTACCATTAATCGGGAAAGTTCTTGATATATCAGCATTGTAGCAATTATATTCTGCACCTAAATCAAAAAGAATTAAATCATTTTCTTTAAGTTCTGAATTATTATCAACATAATGTAATGTTGTAGCATTTTTACCTGCTGCAGCTATTGTTGTAAAAGCTAAACCTGTTGCACCTTTTACTTTGCAATTGAAATCAAAATACGCTTCTAATTCATATTCCTTCATTCCAACCTTTGCTTCCTTCATTAATAGCTCTATTCCACTCTTAGTTATTTCAATGGCTTTTCTTATTTTTTCAACTTCCTCTTGTGATTTTCTTAATCTTAACTCACCAATTTTACTATAAACATTATTTACTCTAACTTGAGGATATTTACTTACTATTTCATTAGCAAATCTATGTGAAATTGTTCCTTCTCTATTAGCACTCATTCTTTCTAAATCTAAATAAAGATTTACTTCTTCTTTCATTGTAATCATTCCATGAATATCAGCATCAAATTGACTCTTAAACTTAACTTCATCTACTGCTGTAATCTCAATAGCCTCTTCTTTTCTAATGCTCTTTCCAATCCACTTTTCTAATTCTAAATCAATATCTTTTATATAAAGTTTAGATGTTTTAATTCCATTTATTTTTGACATAACTAAGATATG
>JAFNXG010000171.1 GCA_017383505.1 Clostridium sp. | reverse complement strand
CTTTTAATTTTATTTAGTACTTGTGATTATTTTATTAAATCTAATATCCTTAAGCTATATTTTCTAATTTACCTTCTACTTTTGTAGAATTATTATTATTGTTTTTATTTTTTTCATATATTACCTTTACCAATTGAATTATTAATGTTGGTATTAGTGATAGTATATAAACCATTATATATTGCCCTACTGCTAAACTCTCTACTTCAAATAAGCTTTGAAGTACAGGGATAAATAAAACTGAATTTAATAATATTACTCCAAATACGAAAGCCAACAATGAATATTTGTTAGAAAGTATACCTATTTTAAATATTGACCCTTTTCCTCTACAGTTAAAACCATGAAATAATCTTGCTAAACATAATGTTGCAAATGCCATGGTTGATGCAGTCATTGGCGTTTTCATTGGATTTCCTAAATAAAAAGAAATTATAGTAAATATTCCAATTAATAAACCTTCTATTCCTAACTCTAATAAAAAACTTTTATTTAAAATAGATTCATTTTTACCCCTTGGCTTATCCTTTAATACTTCATCCCCTGATTCTTCCATACCTATTGCTATAGCTGGTAAACTATCAGTTAAAAGGTTTATAAATAATAAATGTACTGCCGCAAATGGCATTGGCAAAGCCATAATTGAAGTATATAAAACAGCTATTATACCTGAAGTATTACCTGATAATAAAAACTTTATAGAATTTTTTATATTATTATAAATACTTCTACCATTTGAAATTGACTTTACTATTGTTGCAAAATTATCATCAGTTAAGATCATAGAAGCAGCATCTTTAGATACCTCTGTACCTGTAATTCCCATTGCTATACCTATATCAGCTTGCTTTAAAGCTGGTGCATCATTTACCCCATCTCCTGTCATTGCTACTATTTGACCTTTTTTCTGCCAAGCTTTTACTATTCTAATTTTATGCTCTGGTGATACCCTTGCATAAACAGATATATGTTCAATATTATCAATCAAATCATCATCTGACATACTATCTATTTCTATTCCTTCAATTGCCCTATCTCCATCTCTTAATATTCCAATTTCTTTTGCTATTGCAGATGCTGTTATTTTATGATCTCCAGTTATCATTATTGGCTTAATTCCTGCCTTTATACATTCTGAAACTGCCTCTTTACTTTCTACTCTTGGAGGATCTATCATTGATATTAATCCTATAAATATATAATCATACTCATCATCTAATGTTAACTCTCTGATTTCTTCTAATTCCTTATATGCAAAAGATAATACTCTTAGTCCGTTTTCTGATAATTTCTTATTTATATTTAATATGTCATTTTTATCATCTTCTGATAGTTCTTTAATACCATCAGATGTCATTATAAACTTGACTCTATTTAAAATTACATCCAATGCACCTTTAGTAAACATTATATTTTTATTATCTATCTTGTGTAATGTACTCATAAGCTTTCTTTCAGAATCAAATGGTATTTCTGATAATCTCTTATACTTCTCTCTTAACTCTACTTCATCTACTGAAATATCTTCTCCTAAATTTACTAGTGCAATCTCTGTAGGATCCCCAATTTCATTTCCATCATTTGAAGTAGAATCATTACATAAAATTGAGTTTTTTATTAAATAATCAATAACCTTATTATCTAATGAAATATCTGAACTTTTAATTAACTTTTTATCTACATATACCTCTCTAACTGTCATTTTATTTTGAGTTAATGTTCCTGTTTTATCTGAACATATTATAGATACAGACCCTAACCCCTCAACAGCTCTAAGTTTTTTAACAATTGCATTTTCCTTAGCCATTTTCTGAGTTCCTAAAGCTAAAACAATAGTAACTATAGAACTCAATGCTTCAGGAATAGCTGCAACTGCAAGTGCTACAGCAAACATTAATGAATCAATAATTGGCATTTCTCTATATATAGATAATAAAAATATACCTACACATATTGCTAGTATTATAATTGCAAGCTTTTTACTAAAATCATCTAAACTCACTTGAAGAGGAGTCTTCTTTTTTTGAGTTTCATCAATAAGAGTAGCTATTTTACCTATCTCTGTTTTCATTCCTGTATTTGTAACTAACACTAATGCTCTTCCATAAGTAACTAAAGATCCTGAAAACACCATATTTTTTTGATCACCTAAAGCAATATTAGAACTTTCTAACTTCTCATCTGATTTATCTACACTCAATGATTCTCCAGTAATAGAGCTTTCATTTACCTGCAATGAATAACTTTCAAGCACCCTACCATCTGCTGCAATTAAATCTCCAGCTTCCAAAACTAAAATATCGCCTGGAACAATATTTCTTGATTGAATCTCTATTCTTTCTCCATTTCTTATTACCTTTGAACATGGTGCTGATAATGCTTTTAATGAATCTAAAGATTTTTCAGCTTTAAAATGTTGTAAAGTACCTAATACTGCATTTAAAATTATTACAGAAAATATAACTATAGTACTTTCTAAATTATCACTTAATATAGAAATAATTCCTGCCATGATTAGAATAAATATTAGCAAATCTTTAAATTGACTAAAAAATACTTCTATGATTCCTTGCTTTTTCTTTTGTCTTAATTCATTAAATCCATGCAACTTAAAACCTTCTAAAATTTGTTGGTCATTTAAACCATTCTTTGATACCTTAAATTCTTTTAACAAATCTTCTGTACTTTTAGAAAAATATTTTTCCATAAATAATCCCCCCTTAAATACATTTTTAGTCTTATAAATAAAAATAGACTTTTAATATAATCATTAAATTATACACTAATAAATTAATTTTAATGATTATATTAAAAGTCTCGTAACACATTCGGTATATAACACCAGGCCTGAGCCGCGATTGTTGATGTTATATTTTAACTACTCCCTTTTAATAGATATATTTAATTTTATATATTATATATATTCTATATATATAAATATATTCCATATATATGTTTTTAGTTATATTTTTTAATATTGCTCATTTTTGTAATAAATTTTAAAAAAAACAATTTTTTTCTGTTTTTTTAAATATTTTATTTAACTATTTGTATTTTTATGGTATAATTAAATTACAAACCTACCAGGCAAAAAATAGGTTTAAAACAGAGGCAGACTGCTAGTGCTTCTGTTTTATTTTTTTATAATAAAACTTTATATTATAAATACAATTATTAAATAAAAAACTTCGTAACTCTTCACTAAGTTACGAAGTTAAAATTAATATCTACAAATTATTGTTGTTTTTTCTTCAATATTGTAATAAATGTCTTTTGCTACATTATAAGGTAGATTAACACATCCATGTGAGCCATTAGTTTTATAAATAGTTCCTCCGAATACACTTCTCCAACTTGCATCATGCAATCCTATTCCTCCATTAAATGGCATCCAAAAACTTACTGGGGATGCATATCCATCTCCTCTTAAAACTGTATCTTTCTTTTTCCAATCTAATTTAAACACACCTGGAGGAGTAGCATGTCCAGCACTAACATTGCCAGTCACTATATTTCCTTGGGTAATAATATTACCATTTTTATAATATACAATTGTTTGATTAGTTAAATCTATTTCTACAAAAGTATTTATTACATATTCATCTGTTGCATTAGGTGTTTTAAATATAAGTTCTTTATTAACTTCTGTACCGCCCTTTATTGAATCTATAATATCATTAGCAACTGAATCTCTATCTATATAATATATTCCTGGACTTGTACTAACTTTTATAACTTCTCCTGACCATCTTGTAAATGTTCTAGTATTACCTATATTGTCGTAACTTTCTCCTAAAGTATCTATATAATCTTTTATAGCCTCTTCATTAATATTGACATTAAAATCATCATCTATGTTTATCCATTTATTAATTAATGCATCATCTATTATAATTTCATTATCTGCAGTCTTATAAGTTATTTTTGATTCCATATATTTATCTATAATTTTTTTAGCCTCAACTACAGCTTTACTTTCTGATGTATAGCGAGGTTCTTCATAGCACTTTTCATCATCTAAATTTAATATATAATTAAAGTTTTCTATACTAGATAATATTTGAGAGTAAAGCTTATCGTAAATAACCTTATTACCTTTATCTTCTTCTATAATTTTATATTCACCTTCTGAGTAAGTGATATATGCATTTACTGGTGGCTGTATTATTGATTCATTGATACAATCAAGATTTTCTATAACCTGTTTTAATTTGATTTCATCATATGAAATACCATCAGTTATATTATTTTCATTTTTCTTAAATATAGATTTTATCCACATAAATTCATTTTGATTATTTAATATTTTATTTATATCTTCTGAAAAATCATAACTTACATCAATGTCGGCTCCAACTATTTCTTCAGTTGCATTATTTCTTCCTTCAATTGTTAAAGAATATTCTTGTGCTTTTCTAGACATTATTTTTTCTACAGATTTAACACTTTTTCCTCCAACATTTATACCATTTATAGATGTCCTAAATAAAAAATGGCTATTAAAATATAATGCTAATAAAAGATAAATAGCTGCAAAAGAAATAATAGATACTCCAGCAATAATAAACATATTTTTATTTATTCTTAATTTATCTTTTCTAATTGGTTTATAATCTGTAACAGTAGCCATCTTACAGTCATATTCTATTTCTTTATTTTGTATTTTAGGCTCTAAACTCTCTTGATTTGTTATTAACTTTTCAAGTTCTTCTATATATCCTTGCGGATTTTTAATAAATAACTTATTTGAAAACTCTAATACTAATTTTTTTGATTCATTTATTTCATCAATTGTATCTTTAGGTAGGCTTCTGTAATACTTATCTAATAACTTATACTTATATTCTTGAATATTATTATAACCTAAAAATTCCCCTAACTTTTGTAGCTGATTGTCCTTATCTCCATACTTGTATAAAATTGCTTTATATATGTTTTCATTATATGGGTTTAATTTTATTATTTCTGTTATTGTATCTATTTCTTTTTCTTTAGGTATTTTATCTTCTAAAAGTTGCTTTATTAATTCATTAGATTTATTTATTTGATCAATATTATTATATATTGATATATTTTCTATATTATTATCTTTTAATATATCTACTATGGCAAAATTGATATTAAATATACTTTCTATCATAGAATTAATTAAGTTATTTGCTATTTCCACTGAAATATCACTTTCAGTATTATTACTTTCTAACTCTATATCTTTTTCACTCAATTCAAATGGCTTCTTTATTAATTCAGAGTTAATATTTAACTTTACGTATAATATATCATCATTGTTAAGATTAATACCTTCAAATTTATTAATTTTAATTTTTTCTAAGGTATTTATCCATATAAAGTAATTTTTTAAATAATAATTTTTTATAAAAATACTATCGTCAATTTCACTTACACCAAATCCCTTAACTATCTCTACAGCTTTTAAAATATATGCATTTAAATATTCATATCCAAAGGTTTCCCCATCCTTTAATAATTGTTCAACGGTTTTGAATTTATTAAAAAATTCTTCTCTTAAATTTAAAACACAATTAAAAGCATCTTGTAAAAACTGTTCCCTTATTTCATGTAACTTGATAAACTCTTCAGAAAAATAAATATCTCCATCTAATACCCTAAAGTTCATACTATCCTCCCATATTTTTAAAATCAATCAACTATAACTTTATATCCATATACTATTTTATATTATTTTCCATTTTATTAAAATAATAACATGAAAAATTTTTTATGTATATAGATATATTGTTAAAGTAATTTTTATTTTAAAAATATGTATCCAAAGGCATAGCCAGCATATATAAATGCAAAATTCCATATGGCAATACCTATAGTTGAATATATAGTAAACTTTACAAATCCAATATTAAAAGTTCCTGCAACTAATGATATCAGCGTTCTTGCAATAGGAATAAGCCTTGAAATAAAAATTCCTATGGTTCCATACCTATCTAAATAATTAAAAGTTTTTTCTATAGCTTTTTTAGATTTCGGAAACTTTTTTTCCCATTTATTTAATACAGGCTTTCCAAAATAGTGTCCTATAATATATAATATAAAACTTCCTAATAACCCAGATATAATTGATATTATAAGTGTCCATATAAAACTTAATCCACCTGTCTTTACAATTATCCCTGCAGCTGGCATTATTATTCCGGCTGGTAATCCTGGTAAATTCAAATATTCTAAAAACACTATCGCTCCTAAAAATAAATAACCGTAGTGGCTCATATAATCAATTATTCTATTTATATCTCCCATATTTACCTTCTTTCGTAAAACTCTAATTAATATTTAGTAAATTCTACCCAAAAATAATATAACAGTAAATAATCCACATAAAAAACCTATTATTCCGCCCCCAATAACATCCGATGGATAATGCACAGCTAAATATATCCTTGAAAAAGCAATTAAGCTAGCTAATATTATTATTTCAAAGGAAGCCGCATTATCAGTTCCAATAAAAACAGCTGCAACAGCAAATGATGAAGCAGTATGACCTGATGGAAATGAATATGTAATTGGAGCTGATATCAATAATTCCTTATCTTCTTCACCATAAAACGGCCTTTTTCTTTTTACAATATTTTTTATTATTCCTTCACCTATTACTGTAGTAATTATAAGTGCTGCTATTATCATTTTTCCTAATATTCTATAATCCTTTTTGGTTAATAATAAAACCGAGATTACAATCCATATTATTCCCAAATTTCCTGCTGAGGTTATAATAGGCATTATTTTATCAAATATCTTATTTCTAAACTTTCTATTTATCCACCTTAAAATATTATTATCAATTTTTATGAAGTTATTTTTCATTACTTTCTCTCTTTCAATAGATTTCTGCTAATTATAAGTACATTATCTATATTTTAACCTCTATATATTAGCTATATTCATATTACTCAAAGCAATAAAAATGCACAAGTTTTTTATATAGAAACTTGTGCATTTATTAATTATTTACATGTTTTAAATAAATGATTTCTCGTATTATTCATTCCACAGTTGTGATGCATAAATTCCCTTTTTTCCAGATATAAAAACAGTTAATACGCAAACAATTATTGCAAATAATATATTATTTGCTCCAAAAAGCTCTAAGTACATCATAAAAGAAGCTATTGGTGCATTAGTTGCCCCAGAGAAAACACCTACTAATCCCAATGCTGCAGCAAAGGCAAATGGTGTTCCTAATACAGGTGATAATGTTGCTCCTAATGTTGCTCCTATTACAAAAAGAGGCGTCACCTCACCACCTTGATATCCAGCTCCTAAACAAAGAGTTGTTAATATAAGTTTAATTATGAAAGCAAAATACGGAACATTTCCATCAAATGCACTGCTTAATAATCCTAAACTTAAATTATTGTATAAATTATTACCTATTACTAAAGTTGCAATAACCATTAAGCTTCCACCTATAAATATCTTTAGATAAATATTTTTACAATACTTTATAAGTTTATCTTTAAACCATTTAGTCATATATATAAATAATTTACTAGCAAGACCAAAACAAACTGACATTATTATAACCTTTAATACATTAACTAATGTAAATTCTTCAATTGGGGGAATCTTATAACGGCTGTGTTTTACCCCTAAAAACTTAACAATAGAATTTCCAACTATAGCTGCAGTTAATGCTGGCACCATTGAATTATAACTAAAACTACCTATATTAGAAATTTCTAAAGCAAATATAGTCCCTGCAATAGGTGTTCCGAAAACAGATGAAAATCCAGCTGCAACTCCACTTATTAATAATATTTTCTTTTCATTAGTTGTACTTTTTAAATACTTAGATAATGAATTCCCAATAGTTCCTCCAATTTGTACTCCTGTTCCTTCTCTTCCTACAGATCCACCAAAAAGATGGGTTAATACTGTTCCCATAAAAACTAATGGAGCCATAACAAATTTTATTTCTTCTTTACTTCCATTTATATTTTCAATAATTATATTATTTCCTTTTTGCGAGTTCCCACCAAACTTATTATAAAGAAATGTCATAAAAACACCTGATAGAGGAAGGATAAATATTAACCAATGATATCTTAAGTTTAAATCAACAGCCTTCTCTAATAATATTAAAAATACCCCTATAAATAATCCTGAAATTATACCTATTAATATTGAAATCAAAACTAATTTTAATATTATTTTTCTTTTCATTTACTTCACTTCCTTTTATCCTATTACTTATTAAATTTCCCTAAATACAAAAATAATACCTATAATAGAGTATTTTCTTAATTCCCATATTCAATTCTTAATGGTTAATCCCTTCTGTAAGCCTTACACTATATATAACGTATTAAATTTATATTTCCTATCAATAAAATAACATTTTTTTGTAAATATTATATCATTTTCTAATATTGGTTTTATTGAAATATATAATTACTTATGATAAAATCGAAAAGCATAGGGAATGAAGTGCTCCCTTGATAATTATCAAAACTGCTAATAAGCTAATGACTTCTACAACCTTTTTTGTTGTAGAAATCATTAGCTTTTTTTACTTTATTTTAGGAGGATTATTTATGTTAATTAAATTTGTAGTAATACTAATTAGCTTAATATTAATAGGGATATTAGCTAATTATAGTGGAAAGTTAGTAGAGTTTATAAAATTACCTTCTCTTATAGGTATGATTTTACTTGGAATGATTGTAGGACCATCATTCTTAAATATTGTCCCACAATCAACTTTGAATATCTCTCCCTATATCAAAGATATCGCCTTAGTAACAGTATTATTTATAGGTGGACTAGGAATAAGTATAAATCAAATGAAGCAAATAGGTAGGCCTGCTGTTTTTTTAAGTATAATACCTGCAACTCTAGAAGGATTAACAATTGCTTTTTTATCAATGATATTTCTTAATTTTACTTTTGTACAAGGTGCAATCCTAGGATTTATAATAGCTGCTGTAAGTCCAGCTGTTTTAGTACCATCAATGGTTGATTTAATTAAAAGAAAAATCGGACAAGATAAAGCAATTCCTCAAATGCTTTTAGTTGGTGCTTCTGCAGATGATACTGTTGCAATTACTTTGTTTACAACTTTTTTAGGAATT
>JAFNXG010000019.1 GCA_017383505.1 Clostridium sp. | reverse complement strand
CTTTAGTTATGAAAGAAGTTATTAAGTTCAATGCTACTGATGCTCCAACTAAACAAGCAGCATTTGCTCAATACAAATATCCAAATGCAGCATGGAGATATGCTAAGATAGCAGATCACTTAGGATTAGGTGGAAACACTGAAGCTGAAAAAGTTGAATTATTATTAAAGGCTATAGACGAGCTACAAAACAAAGTAAATATGCCTAAGACAATTAAAGATGCTGGTGTAAGCGAAGTTAAATTCTTCGAAACATTAGATGAAATGGTTGAACAAGCATTTGATGACCAATGTACAGGAGCTAACCCAAGATATCCATTAATGAAAGAATTAAAAGAAATGTATATCACTAGCTACTATGGTGAAAAAGTAGAAGCTGTTAAAGAAGCAGCAGTAGAAGCTACAGCTAAAAAAGAAAAGAAAAATAAATAATCAATAATATATATTTAGGAAAGTCCTAGCGAAAGCTAGGGCTTTTTTTAGTTGATTTTAAGAAAAATATTCTTTTAATGGAGATTTATATTATAAATATGGTGCTAGGGAAAATGAAATAAAAATATTGAATGTAATGTTTTAAATATTGAGGGTGAATCTAGAAAACTCACCAGTATATTTTAATACTACTTCTGGAATTGGAAATACTAATATAAATACAGTAACTTCTTCAGAAAAAAATTATGAATTTAATTTAAGTGTAGGTATTGGAGAAATAAAAGTATACAATTAACAGATAAGTTAAAAAAGAGAAGTGTATCATTGAGATATATGATCTTTTTATCCTAATAATTATATTTTTTCTATATTATAGGGTTAAATTATTGATTATAACTATATATTAGTAATTATATATCTATAATATTTATAAAAGAAAGAGATATATTTCTATATAGTTGTGCTATAATATTCACAATAATAATACTAGGAGATAAAATTTTGGAAAAGAGCAGTTTAAAATTAGGTGAAAATTCACTATTTTCTCAAGTAACTAAGAGTACGATTTGTAAATTAGATGAGATTTGTTTTGTAAAAGAATTAAAAAAAGGAGAGCATTTATTTAGAGATAAGGAAGTTATAAAGAGTATATATATAGTTAAAAGTGGAAAGGTTGCTCTATATAAGCAAAGCGAATCAGCTCAAAAGAAAGTAATATTCATTTTGGGAAAAGATACCGTAATAAATGAAGTAATAATTGATGATTTACCAGCTTCAATTAATTGTGAAGCTTTTGAAAATACAGAAATTTTATGCTTTGATAGGGTTAAGTTTCTAGAAATCATGAAGGAGGATTTCGAGCTCTCAAAGATAATAATTAATTCATTAGCAATAAAGGTTAGAAGATTATATAGGCAAGGTAAAAACTCAATCCCTATAAAAGTAGAAAAAAGAGTTGCAGCTAAATTGTGGAAGTTATCAAGAGATTATGGAATAGAAATAGAAGAAGGTACATTGATTGATTTAAATATAACGATTACATATTTAGCGGATATGTTTGGAGCACCTAGAGAAACAATATCAAGAGCTTTAAAGATTTTAAATAATGAAGGGTTAATCATTAATAAAAGCAAAAAACTCATAGTTCCAGATAGAGATAAGTTAGTGAAATTTTTTAAAGAAAATTAAATATGTTGTTAAAAATTACTTATTAAAGAAAATTAATAAGATGTGATAAACGTCACATCTTTTTTTTTTCAAAAAAAATATAATAACTTTATGAAATCTTGTTAATCAATTAACAAGAGTGTGAAAAAATAAGCTAAGAGGTGTTTTAGATGGGATATAAACTTAACTTAGAAAATATGAATTTAGCTTTAAAAGAGTTAAAGAAAACATATAAAATCTATGCTCCAAAAGTTTTTGAAGGTGCAGGAACTTTTTCAGATACTGATAGAGTAAGATATGGGGAAATTTCAACTATAGAAGAAATTGAATTTGATCAAAAATCAAGTTATTCATATAAAGAAACAATTTTACCTACAAGACAAACTTTATTTTTCTTTACAGATGATGAATGTAAAGAAGCTGAGGTAGATGAAAGACCAGCTTTAATATTCTTAAGAAGTTGTGAAATTCATTCTTTAAAGAGAATAGATGATATTTATTTAAGAAACGGATTTGAAGATATCTACTATAAGAAAATGAGAGAAAATGCAAAATTCATTTTAATTGGTTGTGAAAAGAGTTTTGATAATTGTTTCTGTGTTAGCATGGGATCAAATAAAACTGATGAGTACAATGCATACATTAAAGTTGATGGACAAGATGTATATTTAGATGTTAAAGATGAAGAAATTGCAAATATAATAGCTTCTATAGAAAAGGAAGAAAAGGAAGTTAAACCAGATTTCGTTACAGAAAATCCAGTTAAGGTTAATATTCCAGAAAACTTAGGTTTAGAAGTTATGAAATCTACAATGTGGAATGAATACAATGAAAGATGTATAACTTGTGGTAGATGTAACTTTGTCTGTCCAACATGTACATGCTTCACTATGCAAGATATAACATATAAGGATAACAAAAATGCAGGTGAAAGAAGAAGAGTTTGGGCTTCATGTCATGTAGATGGATATACAGATATGGCAGGTGGACATAGCTTTAGAAAAGAAAAAGGTCAAAAAATGAGATTTAAGACTCTTCATAAAGTATATGATTACAAGAAGAAATGGGGATATCACATGTGTGTTGGATGTGGTAGATGTGATGATATCTGTCCAGAATATATCAGTTTCTCAACAATTATAAACAAGTTAGAAGATGCTATGAACGAGGTGAAGAACAATGACTAAGAATGAATACATACCATTTAGATCAGAAATTTTAGAAGTAATTGAACATACTCCAATTGAGTATACTTTTAGAATGGCTTTCAAAGGTGATGTTAAACCAGGTCAATTCTTTGAAGTATCATTACCTAAGTATGGAGAAGCACCAATATCAGTAAGTGGAATTGGTGAAGGATTTGTTGATTTAACAATAAGAAGAGTTGGTAAAGTTACTAACGAAATATTTAAGAACTACGTTGGAGATAAATTATTCTTAAGAGGTCCTTATGGAAATGGATTTGATATAGAAAATTATAAAGGTAAAGAAGTAATAGTTGTTGCTGGAGGGACAGGCCTTTCACCAGTAAGAGGAATAGTAGAATACTTCTCAAATAATAGTGATGACTGCAAGAGTATGACTCTTATTACAGGATTCAAATCACCAGAAGATGTTTTATTTAAAGAAGATATGAAGGTTTGGGAAAAGACTATGAACCTTATCTTAACAGTTGATACTGCAAAAGAAGGTTATCAAGGTAATGTTGGATTAGTTACTAAATACATTCCTGAATTAGAAATCAAAGATATGGATAATGTACAAGTAGTAGTAGTTGGTCCTCCAATGATGATGAAGTTTACAGTTTTAGAATTCTTAAAGCTTGGAATCAAGGAAGAAAATATCTGGATTTCTCAAGAAAGAAAAATGTGCTGTGGAATAGGTAAGTGTGGACACTGTAAGATAGATGATACTTATATTTGTTTAGACGGGCCAGTATTTAATTATACAGTAGGAAAATCTTTAATTGATTAGGAGGAAGTAATTAATGGATATCAATACTAAAAAGCTTAAAAAGAATGCTTTTAGAGTTACAAAGCATAGAGGTATTACAGCTTCAAGAATAAGAGTTCCAGGTGGACATTTAAATGCTAAATACTTAGGGCTTATTCAAGAAATTGCTGAAAAGTATGGTAATGGAACAGTTCATTTAACAACTAGACAAGGTTTTGAAGTTCCAGGAATAGATATGAAAAACATGGATAAGGTTAATGAATTACTTCAACCAATTATTGAAGGATTAGAAATTAATCAAGAGATTCCAGGTAAAGGATATACTTCTGCTGGTACAAGAAATATATCTGCATGTATAGGAAATAATGTTTGCCCATTTGCAAACTATAATACAACTAATTTTGCAAAGAAAATAGAAAAAGCAATATTCCCACATGACTTACATTTCAAAGTTGCATTAACAGGATGTCCTAATGACTGTATGAAGGTTAGAATGCATGACTTTGGTATTATTGGTATGACTGAACCACAATTAGATCAAAATAAGTGTATTTCTTGTGGAGCTTGTGTTAGAGCATGTACTAAAAAGTCTACAGCTGCATTAGATTTTGAGAATTACACACCAGTAAGAGACCATAGCAAATGTATTGGATGTGGTGAATGTGTAATTAACTGCCCAACAGGAGCATGGACTAGAAGTAAAGAGAAATATTATAGATTAGCTATAATGGGTAGAACAGGTAAGAAAAATCCAAGATTAGCAGAAGATTTTATAATTTGGGTAGATGAAGATAGCATAATTAAAGTAATTCAAAATACATACAAGTATGTTACTGAATATATAGATAAAAATGCACCAGGTGGTAAGGAACACATTGGTTATATAGTAGATAGAACAGGGTTTGAAGAGTTCAAAAAGTGGGCATTAGACGGAGTTACTCTTTCAGATAAGGCTATATTAAAGAATAATATATACTGGAGTGGAATTAAGTATCCTAATACTTAAAAAATTGATAAAAATATAAATTATATTATTTGCTAAGCTGTATAAAATACAGCTTAGCATGTAATTTATTTTATTTATTAAATCTTATAATTTAAGAAATGGAGATATAAGAATTATGAAAAAAATTCAATCAACTTGTAATTTATGTGCATTAGCATGTAATGTGGATTTTCATGTAGAGGATGGTAAAATAGCTAAGGTTTCACCTACTGTTGACTACCCTGTAAACAAGGGATTCTGTTGTATAAAAGGATTAAGTCTAGATAAACAACAAACTAAAGTTAAAGCAAGAAAAACTCCTTTATTAAGAGATGAAAATGGAGAAATGAAAGAAATTTCTTGGGAAGAGGGATTTAAAACATTTGCTGAAAGAATGACTAGCATTCAAGAAAAATACGGTAAAGAAAGCGTTGCTTTTATTAGTACTGGTCAAATGCCAACAGAAGATATGGCTTTACTAGGGCATGTAGGAAGAAACTATATGGGTATTAATGGAGATGGAAATACAAGACTATGTATGGCTACATCAGTAGTTGCTCATAAACAAAGCTTTGGATTTGATGCTCCACCATATACATTAAATGATGCAGAACTTTCAGATACAATATTTTTAATTGGAGCAAATCCAGTTATAGCTCATCCAGTATTCTGGGGACGTATTAGACAAAATAAAGAAGCTAAAATAATAACAATAGATCCAAGAAAGTCAGAAACGGCTATGAATTCACATATATGGATAGATATTAAACCAAAGGCTGACTTAGTATTAATGTATACGTTAGCTAATGTATTAATAGAAAAAGGATATGTTGATGCTGATTATATAGCAAACCATACAGAAGGATATGAAGACTTTAAGAATCATGTTGCTAAATTTACTTTAGATAAAGTTGAAGCTGAAACAGGAATAAGTGCAGAAAGAGTTATAGAACTTGCAGAAATAATTCATGCAGGAAAGAGAGTTTCATTCTGGTGGACAATGGGAGTTAACCAAGGTTACCAAGCAGTTAGAACAGCTCAATCTATAATAAATATAGCATTAATGACAGGAAATATAGGTAGACCAGGTACAGGAGCAAACTCATTAACAGGACAATGTAATGCTATGGGTTCAAGAGCATTCAGTAATACAGCAGGATTATACGGTGGTGGAGATTTTGATAATCCAGTACGTAGAAAGGCTGTAGCAGAAGCTTTAGGAGTAGATGAAAGTGTACTTGCTACAAAACCAACAATTCCTTATAACGCTATTATCGAAAAAGCTATTGCAGGTGAAATTAAGGGGTTATGGGTAATTTGTACAAATCCTAGACATTCATGGGCAAATAATGAGGAATTTGAAAAATGTGTTAAAAACTTAGATTTCTTCGTTGTTCAAGATATATATGAAGATACTGATAGTGCTAAGCTTTGCGATTTATACCTACCTTCAGTACCAGCACTTAAAAAAGAAGGTGTATTAATTAATACTGAGAGAAGATTATCAAAGGTTAATCCTGTAATCGCTAAAGAAGAAGGAGAATTATCAGATTTTGAAATCTTCTATAACATTGGTAAAGAGCTTGGAATGGGAGACTTATTAAAAGGATGGGAAACTCCAAGATCTACATTTGAATTATTAAAGAAATGTTCTAAAGGAATGCCTTGTGATATAACAGGTGTAACTTATGAAATGTTAGAAGGACCAAATATGGAAGGTTCAAGAGGAGTTCAATGGCCATTTAGAGCTGGAGAAACTTTAGTAGAAGATGAAAGAAGATTATATGAAGATGGTAACTACTACACTCCATCAAAGAAAGCTAAATTCCATTTTGAAGATATAGCTGAAAATCCAACACAAACAAGTGAAGAATTCCCTTATATATTTAACTCTGGAAGAGGAACAGTAGGTCAATGGCATACAGGGGTTAGATCAAGAGAAATTCCTGAATCAGAAAGAATTTACTCTAAAGAATCTTATGCATATATGAATCCAGAGCTTGCTAAAGAATTAAATATAGCTCATAACGAAAGAGTGTCAATAGCGTCTCAAAATGGAGTAACTAAAGATTTTACTATAAAAATATCTGATCACGTTAAAAAGGACCATTTATATGCTCCAATTCATTATATTGAAACAAATGCACTTACTCCTTCAGTTTATGATCCATATTCAAAGGAACCATCATTTAAAACTGTTGCAGTAAAAGTAATAAAGAAATAAAAATACGCTCCACTTATGTGGAGCTACCATAAATAAAATTAATTTTAATAAAAGGAACTCCAACTAGAAGAAGTACACTATAGTGTAACTTCAACTAATTAAATTAAAATTTGGAGTTTAAGTTAAGTTCAAATAACTAAATCGAATATTGGGATTTTCACTTAATGGAGGGTCTGAAGATGAAAAGAATAAAAATAGATAGAGATAAATGTGTAGGATGCTTAACTTGTACAACAGCATGTATAGTAGCCCATGATTCAGAAGATACAAGAAGCAGAATAACTATAGATAGTAATGGAAAGTATGCTCCAATTTTTTGTAGACATTGTGATAGACCAGAATGTGTTTATACTTGCATGACTGGGGCTATGAGTAAGAACAAGGAAACTGGATTAGTTGAATATAATAAAGATCATTGTGCTAGTTGCTATATGTGTGTTATGGCATGTCCTTATGGGGTATTAAAAGCAGATAATAGAACTAAAAAAGAAATAATGAAATGTGATGCATGTAAAGCTCATGGAACAGCTCAATGTGTAGAAAGATGTCCAATGGCAGCAATTACATTAGAGGAGGTAACTGAATAATGAGATATGTGGTTATAGGAGCCTCTGCAGCAGGTATAAGTGGAGCAAAAACTTTAAGAGAATTAGATAAAGAAGCTGAAATAGTATTAGTATCAAAGGATGAAAATGTATATTCAAGATGTATACTTCATCATTATATTTCAAACCATAGAGATGTTGAAGCTCTAAACTTTACAGGAAAGAATTTTTTTGAAGAAAACAATATTACTTGGATAAAGGGTGTAGAAGTTAAAGAACTTAACGATAGCAACAATTCTTTAGAATTATCAAGTGGTGAAACTTTAAGCTATGATAAATTATTAGTATGTAGTGGTGCATCTGCATTTATTCCTCCAGTTGAAGGATTAAGAGAAGCTAATAATGTAGTAGGACTTAGAAACTTAGATGATGCTATATTAATAAAAGAACAAGCTAAAACTGTTAAAAATGTAGTAGTTTTAGGTGCTGGTCTTGTAGGTATAGATGCAGTTAGTGGATTATTAGGACAAGGGTTAAATATATCTTTAGTTGAAATGGGTAATAAGATACTTCCATTACAATTAGATAAGTATGCTTCAGATGTTTACGAAAAGAAATTCTCTGAAGAAGGTGTAGCATTAAAGCTTGGTGTTAAAGCTGAAAAGTTACTTTTAGATGAAAATAATAATCCAAAGGCATTATTATTAAATACTGGTGAAGAAGTACCATGTGAATTAGTAATAGTTGCAACTGGTGTTAGATCAAATGTTGCATTTATGGAAAATAGTAATGTTGAATGTGATAGATTTGGTCTAATAATTGATGCAAAAGGAAAGACTAATGTTGAAAACATATATGGAGCTGGTGATGTAACTGGTAGAAATCCAATATGGCCAACAGCTGTAAAAGAAGGTATAATAGCAGCACATAATATGTTAGGAAAAGAAATGATAATGACTGATTTCTTTGGAAGTAAAAATACGATGAACTTTGTAGGAATAGCTACAATGTCTCTTGGAATGGTAGAACCAGCTGATGAAACTTATATAGTTGAAACTCAAGTTGAAGGGGATAACTATAAGAAAATAATTCATAAAGATGGAAAAATTTATGGTGCTATAATTCAAGGTGATTTATCTTATGCAGGAGTATTAACTCAGCTTATTAAAGAAAATATAGATGTTTCAAAAGTAACAAAGAGCTTATTTGATATAGACTATGCAGATTTCTTTAATGTTAAAGAAAATTTTGAGTTTACTTATTAAAATATTTTAATAGTACCTCCAAATCGCTCTTATAAATTAAGAGGTGATCTGGAGGTATTTATTAGATGATAAAAAAATCACAAATAAAACAGTGTAAATTGTGAGAATTATCACATACATTTCGTAAAAGATGGATTATTATATAAATGAATGATAAATATTTAACAATATAAAGGAGAAACTTATGAATAATAACTCGTTAATTAAAAAAATTCAAAATATGCCTGTGCCGATATTACCAACTATGGTAGGGGCAGCAACATTATCAAATGTATATTCAAATATGGGGTATTCATGGATTAGACATTTAACTATGTGGACTGCTGCATTAATATTAATAGCTTATATAATTAAAGTAGCTATGTATCCAAAGACTTGTTTAAAAGAATATTCTAATACAGTACCTGCTAGTTTATATGCTGGTTTCACAATGATAACTATGATATTAGGTAGTTATTTCTATGATTATAATAATGTTTTTGGAAAGACATTATGGTTTATAGGATTAGCAATTCATGCTATACATATATTAATATTTACATACAGAAACGTAGTAAAAGGTGTAAATATTGATACATTCTTACCAAGTTGGTTTGTAACATATAACGGAATTATGGTTTCTACTGTTGTAGGTGGAGTTATGAATGAACCTACTATATGTAAAATAGTTGTATACTATGGTATTGGAGTATTTACTTTAATAGTTCCATTTATGATATATAGATTAATAAAGCATCCAATTAAAGATGCAGTATTCCATACTCAAGCGATATTACTTGCACCATCAAGCCTTTGCTTAGTTTCTTACTTAAACTTCTTTAAAGAGCCAAATGCAATTTTAGTTTATGTATTATATGCAATTATATTAGCAACACTTATATTTATATTAATTAAATTACCTAAATTCTGCTCATTTGCATTTACTCCAGGTTATGCAGGGTTAACATTCCCAATGGCTATTGGAATTGTTGCATCAACAAAAATGGCAGCATTCTTAAGTGGACAAGGTAATGAAGTTTTAGGAAATATCGTAAAACAAATTTCAGGAATTCAAATATATATAACTACAGGAATTATATCATTTGTATTATTTAAGTTCTTAATGATGTTTGTTAATAGTTATAAGAAAGAAAAAGAAACAGTTTAGTTTTATATCTTATATTAAAAATTATAAAGTAATATTCATAAATAAAGTGATTTTAAGGTTATAGTTAAAACCTTAAAATCACTTTTTATTTTTAGAAAAATATATTCCTTTGATTATAAATAATTAAATAGATATTTTGTTAGAGTTTTATATTGTGATAAAATAGACATAATATTATATATTAAAAGTGAGTGATAGTATGTATAAGCCTTTAGCAGACTTAATAAGACCACAGGAGTTAAGTGAAGTTTGTGGTCAACAACATATATTAGGAGAAAATAAAATTTTAGATAGAATAGTAAAGAGTGGTAGAATTTCAAATATGATATTTTATGGACCACCTGGTGTTGGGAAAACAACTGTTGCAAATATAATAGCAAAAAAAGCAGGAAAAAGATTTTATAAGCTTAATGCAACAAATTCATCTTTAAAAGATATTCAAGAGATAACAAAGGAATTAGATACTTTTTTAGGGGTTAATGGTGTAGTTCTTTATTTAGATGAGATTCAAAATTTTAATAAGAAACAACAGCAATCATTATTAGAGTATATCGAGGATGGAAGAATAACACTTATTGCATCAACTACAGAAAATCCATATTTCTACATATTTAAAGCTTTACTATCTAGATCAACAATATTTGAATTTAAACCAGTTGGAGAAGAGGATATAAAGAAAGCATTAAATAGGGCTATAGAAATTAGAAGAAAAGATTATAATGAAATAAAATTAGAAGTTAAAGAGGAGGCTATAGAATATTTAGCTTCATATTGTAATGGAGATGTAAGAAAGTCCTTAAATGGATTAGAAGTTGCTATAAACTCCACAAAGCCAAATTCTGATGGAGCAGTTTTAATAGATCTAGATGTTGTAAGAGATTCAACTCAGAGTAAAGTTATTGCTTATGATATGGATGGAGATGCCCACTACGATATACTTAGTGCATTTCAGAAATCTATTCGTGGTAGTGATGCAGATGCCGCAATTCATTATTTAGCTAGGCTTATTAAAGCTGGAGATTTAATTTCTATTTGTAGAAGACTACAAGTTATTTCAGCAGAGGATATTGGATTAGCATATCCACAAGCTAGTTTAATAGTTAAGTCATTAGTAGATTCAGCTAGAGAATTAGGATTTCCAGAGGCTAGAATTCCGCTTGCAGAAGCCACAATACTTTTAGCAACAAGCCCAAAATCAAATTCAGCATATTTAGCCATAGATGCAGCATTAAATGATTTAGAAAATATGACTATAGGAGATATTCCTAATCATTTAAAAGATGCACATTATAGTGGTGCTTGTAAAATTGGAAGAGGAATAGAGTATAAGTATCCTCATAATTATCCTAATCATTATATACAGCAACAATATTTACCTGATAATATAAAAGATAAAACTTATTATCAGTATGGTGAAAATAAATTTGAAAAAGCAATAAAAGATTATTGGGTAAAAATAAAAAGTAATGCAAATAAATAAAATAATATATTGATAAGTTAATTTATTAGATTAAATATATTTAAATTATATCAAAAAGTTTACTTAGGTAATAAAGTGTGTTATTATGTAAATAATTAAATAATAAAAAAGATTTTAGGT
>JAFNXG010000170.1 GCA_017383505.1 Clostridium sp. | reverse complement strand
TATAAGATCACAAACTCTTATTCCACATCTTTCAAACTTATCAGTATAACAAGGACCTATTCCCTTTCCTGTAGTTCCTATATCATTTTTTCCTCTTGCTTGCTCTTTTAATTTATCCAAAATTTTATGATATGGCATAATTATATGAGCTCTATCGCTAACTATTAATTTTTCTGGGTTTACTTTTACTCCCTCTTCTTGTAAGTAATCTATTTCTGAAAAGAAAGCTATAGGATCTATAACAACGCCATTTCCTATTACATTAAGCTTTTCATCATGTAATATACCTGATGGTATTAAGTGAAGTTTATATTGCTTATCTCCTACCTCTACCGTATGTCCAGCGTTATTACCACCTTGATATCTAACAACTACATTAGCTTCTTCAGCTAAATAATCTGTCATTTTTCCTTTACCTTCATCTCCCCATTGGGCTCCTAATACAATAAATGTTGACATATATATGCCTCCTCTTAAGAAATATTTATAAATCATATTTACAATAATAATTCCATATATTATCCTATCAGACCACTTGCAAAATTTCAATATTTTTACGAATATCTTTTTGATTTATATAATTATAATTCGTATAATAATATTGTAAATCTATTTTTAAGGAGTTTATTTATGAGTATATATGAAGAATCATTAAATTTTCACAAAGAAATAAAAGGTAAATTAGAAGTATTATCCAGAGTTAAAATTAAAAACGAAAAAGACCTTTCTCTAGCTTATACCCCTGGTGTAGCTGAACCTTGTAGAGAAATACATAAAAATCCATCATTAGCTTATGTATATACTAGAAAGTGGAATACAGTAGCTGTAATATCTGATGGTACTGCTGTACTAGGCCTTGGTGATATTGGTCCTTTAGCTTCTTTGCCAGTTATGGAGGGTAAGTCTATATTATTCAAAGAATTTGCTGATGTTGATGCTTTTCCTATAGTTCTTGATACTAAAAATGTTGATGAAATAGTTGAAACTGTTGTTAGAATTGCTCCTACCCTGGGTGGAGTTAATTTAGAAGACATATCTGCTCCTAGATGTTTTGAAATTGAAAAAAGATTAAAAGAGCGATTAAACATACCTGTTTTCCATGATGACCAGCATGGTACTGCTATCATAGTCTTATCAGGACTAATAAATGCTTTAAAAATAGTTAATAAAGAAATTAAAAATCTAAAAATTGTAGTTAATGGTGCAGGCTCTGCAGGTACTGCTATAACTAAATTATTATTATCTTATGGAGCAAAAAATATTATTGTATGCGATAAAAATGGTTCTTTAAATAGAAATTCTACCTATACTAATCCTTATTTTGAAGAACTTTCTAATATAACTAATCCTAATAACGAATCTGGATTATTAAAGGATGTTATTAAAAATTCTGATGTATTTATAGGTGTTTCTGCACCAAATATATTATCAAAGGAAATGGTTGCCTCAATGAATTCTGATGCTATTATTTTCGCTATGGCAAATCCAACTCCAGAAATTTTCCCTGAGGACGCTAAGGATGCTGGTGCTAAAATTATTGGTACTGGTCGTTCTGATTTTCCTAATCAAATAAATAATGTGCTAGCTTTTCCTGGAATATTTAGAGGTGCTTTAGATGTTCGAGCTAAAGAAATAAATGAAGAAATGAAAATAGCTGCTGCTCTTGCAATTGCTAATTCAGTTTCAGATGAAGAGTTAAATCCAAATTATATAATTCCAAAGGCCTTTAATTTAGATGTTCAAAGAAAAGTATCAGAAGCCGTTAAAGAAGCTGCTATTCGTTCTGGAGTTGCAACTATTTAATTGTGATTATAAAATTAATTATATAAATAAGAGAAGTTGAAATATTCATTTCAACTTCTCTTATTTTAATTTACATATTTTTAGACTTATCTGCACACTTCTCAATAGCACTTATTACAGTACTTCTAAATCCATTCTTCTCAAGGTCATTAACTGCCTCTATAGTAGTTCCACCTGGAGAACATACTTCATCCTTAAGCACTCCAGGATGCTTACCTGTCTCTAATGCTAATTTAGCTGAGCCTAGTATAGATTGTTCTGCTAATTTATAAGCTTTAGCCCTAGGTATTCCTAGTTTAACCCCTGCATCTGCCATTGCTTCAATAAACATAAATACATAAGCCGGAGATGAACCACATAATGCTATAAACGCATGAAAATCTTTTTCTTCAAGAAATTCATACTTACCAAACAAATTATATAACTCACCAACATAATTTAATTCTTCTTCTGTTATATTTTTATTTGGACATATAGCTGACATTCCCTCTCCAACTAATGCTGGAGTATTAGGCATTGTTCTAACAACTTTAACTCTCTTATTGAACCATTGCTCAATTTGATCTATTGTAATACCTGCAGCTATAGAAATAACAATTGCATCTTCCTTAATACTTTCTTTTACTTCTTCTATAACTTCCTTAAAGAAATAAGGCTTAACTGCTAAAAATATTATATCTGAATTTTTTGCTACTTCAATATTATTTGTACTTGCTTTTACTCCAAACTCAAGACTAATACTTTGTGCTGAGGTTTTACTTTTTGTAGATACCATTATATTCTCTAATATAATATTATCTGATTTAACTATGCTACCCAGCATAGCTTTTCCCATATTTCCGCAGCCTATAAAACCAATTTTTTTATTCATAGTTCTTTTCCACCCTTCTTTTATTATTCTATAATAAAACTATTATATCTATATACTAACAAAAAAATTATCCACACTTTAATTTATTTAAAGTTTTCCACAGATAAAAATCTTTTTCACTATTTAAAATGCTTTTAAATTTATCCACAGCTTATATTTATAAAAAATACTCTAAAGTTTTAATAATTACAAACTTTAGAGTATTTTTAGCTATTCTTTATGTACTAAGTCAAGATCAGCAAATTTAGAGTGCGCTCCTATCCATGCCATTCTAACAGTTCCAACTGGACCGTTTCTTTGTTTAGCTATAATACATTCACCTATTCCTTTTTCTTCAGTTTCTTTATTATAGTATTCATCTCTATATAAAAACATAACAACGTCAGCATCCTGTTCAATTGACCCTGATTCTCTTAAGTCAGATAACATTGGTCTATGGTCTGCTCTTTGCTCAGGTGCACGAGATAGCTGAGATAATGCAATTACTGGACATTCCATTTCTTTTGCTAAAGCCTTAATAGATCTAGATATTTCAGATACCTCTTGTTGTCTATTATCACTACCAGCACTACCCGACATAAGTTGTAAGTAGTCAATAAGAATCATATCAATACCATGTTCCATTTTTATCTTTCTACATTTAGATCTCATATCCATTACACTAATACCAGCAGTATCATCTATATATATTTTTGCTTTTGATAATGGTCCTGTTGCTCTTGCAATTCTTTCCCAATCATCATCTTCTAAATTACCAGTTCTAAGTTTAAGCATATCAACATTTGCTTGAGAACATAGAAGCTTATATGCTAATTGTTCCTTAGACATTTCTAGAGAAAATATAACTACACTTTTCCCTTCTTTTAATGCTGCATTTTCCGCAATATTTAAAGAGAATGTTGTTTTCCCCATAGATGGTCTAGCTGCAATCAGTACCATATCCCCCTTTTGAAATCCAGAAGTTTTAGCATCTAAATCCTTAATTCCAGAACCAACTCCAGTTATAGCTCCTCTGTTATTAAATAGTCTTTCTATTTCTAAAAATCCTCTTTCAAGTACATTTGATAAAGATTCATACTCCTTAGAATCCTTTTTTTCTGCTATATCAAAAACCTTTTTTTGAGCTAAATCTATTACCTTATCAACATCTCCACCACTATTATAACTCTCTTCAATAATAGAAGTAGATGCCTTTATAAGTTTTCTTAATGTAGACTTTTCTTCTACTATTTTTATATATGAACTTAAGTTAGCAGTTGTAGGAACAGATGAACTTAATTCTGATATATATGTAACTCCTCCAGCTTTATCTAACATATCAGTAGTTTTTAAATATTCTAATAGAGTTACTAAATCTACTGCTATATCTTTAGCATACATCTCGCGTACAGCTTTATATATTGCTTTATGTCCATCCCTATAAAAATCATCTTCATTAAGCTTTTCTAAAACTTGAGCAATAGCACTTTTATCTATTAACATTGCTCCTATAACGGATTGTTCTGCTTCTATACTTTGTGGTAAACTTCTCATCATAGGTGCTTCCATAAATGTTCCACCTCCCAATTTCTTATTACATTTCTCATCTTTATAAATATAAAACTATTATATCAAAATGAATAAATTTTACTATCTCATTTGTATAATAAATTCTTTTCTTCATATAATAAAATTAAGCTTCCTACTATAGGAAGCTTAATCTACATTACTTCTCAAATACTATCTCCATTAGTTCCTCTATATGACTTATAGATTTAACTTCTATATCTTCAAGTCCTAGAGGAACTTCTTTTTCATTATCCTTAGGGATAGCAACAAGTTTAATTCCTTTTCTTCTAGCTCCGTATATCTTTTCAAATATACCTCCAACTGGTTTAACATTTCCTCTTAAAGAAATTTCCCCTGTGATAGCAACGTCTTGACGAATTGGTCTTTCTGTAAGAGCACTAATTATACAAACAGTAATAGCCGCTCCTGCTGATGGTCCATCTATTTGACCTCCACCAATTACATTAACATGAACATCATAATCCTTAATATCTTTATCTGTAATTTTTCTTATTACAGATGCTGCATTAAATACAGAGTCTTTAGCCATAGAACCTGCAGTATCATTAAACTTAATTGTTCCATGCCCTTTTTTCTTAGCTGGAAATACTGTAGCTTCTATTTCTATAGTAGAACCTAAGAATCCACTTACGCCTAATCCATATACGTGACCAACTTCAGATTTATCTAAATTATCTAATCTTTCAAAAGGAGAATATCTACCTATTGAAATAACCTCTTCAACATCTTTTAAAGTTATTTTATGTTGATTTTCTTCACCATTCGCATTAAATAATGAATATCCATATGCATCAGATAATATATTTACTGCCTTTCTACCTTCAATAGTATATTGGCTTATTAGTTTTCCAACACCTTCTTCAAGCTCTACATTTAACTTTTCAGATGCATTATTAACTATACCTTCTATGTCAACTGAAGATAATGGCTCAAAGTAAACTTCTGTACATCTAGATCTTAAAGCTGGGTTTATTTGGCTTGGATCTTTTGTAGTTGCACCTATTAAAACAAAATCTGCAGGTGCTCCCTTATCAAATAAGTATTTTATATAAGCTGGGATATTTTCATCATCTGGATCATAGTAAGAAGATGAAAACTCTACTCTCTTATCTTCTAATACTTTTAATAATTTGTTTTGAAGAATATCATCTAATTCACCAATTTCATCTATAAATAATACTCCTCCATGAGCTTCAGTAACTAATCCCGTCTTTGGCTCAGGTACCCCAACTTCAGCTAAATCCTTTTTACTACCTTGATATATAGGATCATGTACTGAACCTAATAACGGATTTGTTATTTCTCTTGGATCCCATCTTAATGTAGTTCCATCAACCTCAACAAATTTTGACTCTTCATCAAAAGGAGTAAACTTTAACTTCTTCGCTGCTTCTAAGGCAAGTCTTGCCGCTGATGTTTTCCCTACTCCAGGTGGTCCATAAAGTATTATATGTTGAGGGTATGGTGATGACATCTTTGATATTAAAGATCTTACAGCCCTCTCTTGACCTACTACTTCTTCGAAGTTTTCCGGTCTTAAAAGTGACATAACATTTTTATTAATATTCTTTGAGTCTAACTTTTCTAACTTCTCTAATTTTGCTGTAGTTTTTGTGTTTTCTTTTCCCTTTTGCTTTTTAATTATAGATAACTTTAGTTCATCCATAAACTTATCTTGTCTTTCAACTAAAGCTTTTTCTACTTCTGATTCTATCTTATTTTGAACATATTTTTTTGCTATATTTTCTGATATCCAATAGATAACATCTTCTAAAACCTCTTGTGCAGTTTCATCTGTTGGCACAACCTTTGCTCCATTTCCATCAGATGCTATAACATTTAATGCATATATTCTTTCATTTATTTCTGTTGAATTAACGTATTTTTGTAACTTAAATCTTACTGTTCTAGCTCTAATTGCTCCTTCATCTAAAACATTTTTTAATACATCAAATAATACATTCACTTTTGCTTCTATTGGTAGGTCACTTGTTAATATTCCTTCTAAGTTAACCTTATCATTATATAAATTCAATGTTAATCCTCCTTATTGTTTAGGAACAATAATAACTTTCATCTTTGTAGATACTTCTGGATATAGCTTAACTTCTACATCATAAGTTCCAGCAACTTTTATAGTATTTACAACTACTTTCTTTTTATCTATTGATAAGTTGAAACTACTGTTTATAACTTCTGCTATATCTTTATTAGTTATTGCTCCAAATAGTCTTCCATTTTCTCCAGCCTTAGCATTTATAGTAACTTCTTTTCCTTTTAATTCAGCTGCTAATTTTTGTGCTTCTTCTAATTCAGCTAATTTCTTTTTTCTTTCATTTTCTTTTTTTGCATTAACTATATGTAACGCATTTGCAGTTGCTTCCTCTGCTAATTTCCTAGGAAATAAATAGTTTCTAGCATATCCATCTGATGCTTCTATAACATCACCTTTTTTACCCATTTTCTTAACATCTTGTAATAAAATTACCTTCATATTATACACCTATCCTTTTAAATTTTATTCTTTTAGTTTTAAATGTTTTTTTATTGCTTCTTTTAATATAAATACTGCTTCAGTTAATGTAGTATTCAATTTAGCTCCTGCCATGTTCATATGACCACCACCGCCAAGTTCTTCTAATATAACTTGAACATTAACTTCACCTGTAGATCTAGCACTTATAGTAACTGCATTATTTAACTCACATAAAACAAAACATACATCTATTCCCGATATACCTAGTAGTTCATCTGCTGCTCTTGCAACTATTACAGTATTACTATTGTTACTAGGGCAAACTGCTATAGCTACATTATCATATACTTCTGCATTTCTAATAGTATCTGAAATTAATAGATAATCTTCTAAACTATCAGTAAACATTTTTTTAACTTCTATAGTATCTGCACCTAATGATCTTAAAAATGCTGCTGCATCAAATGTTCTTACCCCAGATTTAAATTGGAATCCTTTAGTATCCATAAAAATTCCGCCTAAAAGCCCCTCTGCTTCAAGCTTAGATATTCTAGGCTTCTGTAACATATATTGTATTAATTCAGTTACTAATTCTGATGTAGAAGATGCATAAACTTCTATATAATTTAATAATGCTCCTTCTATTATATCTGCACTTCTTCTATGATGATCTATAATTATCTTTTTATTAATTTTTTCTACTATGCTTAAGTTATTAACATAACCTTTATTATGAACATCAACTATTATTAATAATGTTCTTTCATTAATTAATTTTTCAGCTTCACTACTAGAAATTATTAAATTATCATATTTACTTTCACTCTTAAGCTTATTAATATAATACTCAATTGCAGTTATATCATTATCTATTATTACATTGCAATTTTTTCCTAATTGCTTTATAGTCGACCATAATCCTACTGCAGCTCCAAAGGAATCCATATCAGGATTTTTATGACCCATAATAAATATATTACTACTTTCAAATATTAACTCTCTTAGCGCTTGTGAAATTACCCTAGCTCTTACCCTAGTTCTTTTTTCGAGCTCACGCGTATTTCCACCAAAGAAACTTATATCTTCACTATTTTTAACGACGACTTGGTCTCCACCTCGTCCTAATGCTAATTCTTTTGCAGTCATTGCATTATTATAGTTTTCTTGTGAATTATCTCCGCCTCTTCCTACTCCTATACTAAGTGTAACTTCTAATTTATTGCCTCTATCAATACTTGATATTTCATCTAATATATTAAATTTAGAATTAATCTCATCATTAATATATTTATCTTGTACTGATAAACAATACTTATTATACTCATATTTAATAATCATAGCCTTTAATTTTTTACTATAGGAATTTATTGCTTTCTCTACTTCAGCAGCTAACATTGGTCTATTTGCTTCATCTGTTCTTTCTAATGCTTCAGATAAATTATCTACTTCTATTAACATTATACTTTCTCCAGTTGAATGCAAATCCCTCAAGTTTCTTACTTCATTAAAATACACGATATATTTATATTTAGTATATGCTCCATTTTTATTGCTTATATTGTTTGCATATATGCTATAAATAGAATCCTTTATTTTTACTCTTTGACTTAAATCCTTATCACATTTTAATAGTTTTTGTAAATCAAGGCTTCTACTTATACTAAGTATATTTTGCTCTTGTAACTCTAATAAATTTAATTCCTCTTTTAATCTTTTATTAGCCCAAAGTATATTTCCACCATTATCAATTAAAGCTAATGGATAGGACATATTAGAAATATTATCATTTATTTTTGCCTTAATTTTATCAGTTAAAGTATTAACTTCTTTATTATATAATTCTCTATTCGTATCTATATAACCCTTATAACATATATATATTATTAAAATTACACTGGCTAAATAGAAGTTTTCACTATAATAAAGAGCAATCACTAAAATAACAATTGAAAATGATATAAATAAATTACTATATGTTTTGAGCTTTTTTTTCATAAAAGCCTCCTAAATTTTATATTAATAACGTCCCCTAATATGATTTTGAAGTTTTGTTAAACTTTTACCTTCTTTTTCATACTCATGTTCTTCAGCTATTCCTAATTTTAATTTTTTTCTTATGTCATCATCTACTTCTGCACAACTATATCCTAATTTTTGTGCTAATACATATAAAATTAATATAGCTCCTGATATACAATTTAATATTGAATCTTTCGCAACATTAGTTCCTCTTGTTAAAAGCGAAAAGAATTCACCTATGATACATAATAAACTAGCTTTAAGTTCTTCTATCATCTTAATATTGACCATAATGTTTAATTCTTCTTTTTTCTTCATTAAATTTTCACCTCTATTCAATACTCAATACCTTGTATCTTTATTTTAATTATTTTTCTTTATTAATGCAACTAAATAGAGATTTAATTACAATTTATGTAATTAATTTTAAATATAAAAATAAAAGCCCCTGATTAACAGGGGCTAATAACTTATTACTATTCAGTTGTGAATGGTAATAAAGCTATGTTTCTTGATTTCTTTATAGCAACAGTTAATTGTCTTTGGTGCTTAGCACAAGTTCCAGAAATTCTTCTTGGAAGAATCTTTCCTCTTTCTGTAACGAACTTTCTTAACTTGTTGATATCTTTGTAATCTATTGATTCAGCTTTATCTACGCAAAAAGCACATACTTTTCTCTTAGATCTTCTCATCTTTCCACCAGGTCTTTTCATGTCTCTCATGGTTTTCCCTCCTTCTTAAAATAATTAGACTTTTTTAGAATGGCATATCTCCATCATCTACTGGAGTCATATCTCCAAATCCCATATCTGGGCCTTCAGATGGAACATTCCATGTATTATCAGAACTTCTTGAGTATGAATTGTTATTACCTTCACTAGATCCTGATCCTATGAACTCAAAACTTTCTACAGCTACATCAGTAGTATATCTTTTAGTTCCATCTTGAGCATCATAACTACCAGTTCTTATACTTCCAGTAACAGCAATTTGTCTACCCTTTGTAAGATATTGTGTGATTGTTTCTCCAGTCTTTCCAAATGCTACACAATTTATAAAGTCTGTTTCATCCTTTTTAAATTGTCTGTTTATAGCAACAGTAAATCTACAAACTGCAGTACCACTGCCTGCTGCATATCTTAATTCTGGATCTTTTGTAAGTCTACCAATAAGTATAACTTTATTCATTTCAATACACCTCTTACGCTTCGTTTTTAACGATTATGTGTCTTATAACACCATCAGTAATTCTGAAAACTCTGTCTAACTCTTTTGGTAATTCAGGAGTAGCTTCGAAGTTAATTAAAGTATAGTAACCTTCGTTAACTTTGTTTATTTCGTAAGCAAGTTTTCTCTTACCCCAGAAATCAACATTTTCAACTTTTCCTCCACCGTTTTCTATAACACCTTGGAATTTTTCGATTCCAGCCTTAACAGCTTCCTCGTCGAATGATGGGTGTAATATAAATATAGTTTCGTACTTTCTCATCATTTTCACCTCCTTTGGACTAGCGGCTACATTACTGTAGCAGGGATTACAGTTTTAAATTTTATCACTTTATTCTACTCTTTTCAAGTATTTTTATTTCAATTATTAGGTCTAACAACCTTTTTTGCATCCTTTTGGAATTTTAATCGTGGTATCATAACAATTCTTCCACATCCTACACATTTTATCTTAATATCAGCACCTAATCTTATTACTTCAAACTCTTTGCTGCCACAAGGATGCTGTTTTTTCATTTCAACAATATCACCTAAATCAAAAACTTCAATCATTAATATACCCCCTAAATATTATTCTATTTAAACATTATATAATATAGTAATTTTTTCATTATTTATTTATAACTTTTGTTACTGGATAAGGAATTTCTATTCCTGCTTTATCTAATGCTTCTTTTATGTCTTTTCTTAATTCTCTTTCCATTTCCCATTGGCTTAATGGTACTGCTCTACCAATAACTCTAATAGTTACTCCTGATGCATTTAAAGAAAATACTCCTAGCACCTCAATTTCTCCTCTTAGCTTTTCTTTATGCTTTTCTTCGAATACACTATTAACTTTTTTAATTACACTTATTGCCTCGTCTATATTTTCTTCATATGCTATCTCTACATCAACTATAAATCTTATATCTCCTCTAGAATGGTTTGTGACTTCAAGTATTGCTCCATTTGGTATCAAGTGCAGATCTCCAGTAAAATCTCTTAGAACAGTTGTTCGTATGCCAATACTTTCGACTATACCTGTAAATTTTTCAATTGTTACATGATCCCCTACTCCATATTGATCCTCAAACAAAATAAAGAAACCATTAATAAGATCTTTTACCAAACTTTGAGCTCCAAGACCTATTGCAAAACCACCTGCACTTACTACAGCTACTGGTATTTTTGCTAAAACATCATATAGCATTGAACCTATTCCTACTATATATACTGTATATTTAAGAATACTTTTTAATACTTCACCTATAGTAATTGCTTTTTGTGGCTCTAATGAAAAACTCATTTTACTAGCAACTTGTTTATCAACAAACTTTTGTATAATTTTATTCCCTATCTTTATAGAAAAATACATTATTATTGATATAAATATAATTGATATAATTTTTTCAATTATACTGTCTATATTTACTTTTCTAATTAAAATATCTAACGTTTTTCTACTGACATTAATAAAATCTGAAAATATATCCATCCCTAACATTCACCTCATGCCTATTTAATTAGTACATATTCAGTTTCATCTTTTCTATATATATTTTTAAATTCAAGTATGTTTTCTTTAATTATCTTATCTATTTGTTCATCTTGTTCTATTCTAACGCAAATACCACAGCTCTGAGTAATTAAAGTTGGAGTAGGCATAATTCTAAAACTATATCCTAACCCGCTCAATTTATTTTCAGCTGACATTGCATCATGAGTATTTTTGAATACTATAATATGATAATTCATTACCTTATTTCCTCCCTACATTTTATATATTAATTATATTATAACTATTTTTTTATTTTAATAAATATTAGTTTTTTATTTTACATATTTTTCTATTTATTCCTTGCAATTTTGTTTATTTGCCTTATTATAATACTAAGAATAATATTTTTAGTTTTACATAGAAGGAGAAAAAAATGAAGGTATATTTAGATAATGGAAGCACATCATTTCCTAAACCAAAAACTGTGGCTGATTCAATATATAATTATTTAACTAATATAGGAGGAAATCCTGGCAGAGCAAATCATCCAAATGCTCTAGCAGCTAATAGAGTTGTTTATAATACTAGAGAAGACCTTTGTAGTCTATTTAATTATGATAAACCTGAAAATGTAGTTTTTACAAGTAATATTACTTCATCTTTGAATATTTTATTAAATGGTGTGATAAAACCTGGAGATCATATAATAACATCATCTATGGAACATAATTCAGTTATTAGACCATTATTTAATCTAAAAAATACTCTTAATATTGAAATAGATATAGTTGAAGCAAATGCCTTAGGTATTGTAAATGTAAAAGATATAGAAAATTTAATTAAGTCTAATACTAAATTAATTGTTATGACTCACGCTTCAAATGTTGTAGGCTCTATACAACCTATAAAACAAATAGGTGATTTATGTAAACAATATGGGATATTCTTTATATTAGATACTGCTCAAAGTGCAGGAGTACTAGATGTTGATTTTAAAGAATTCTCTTTAAGTGCATTAGCCTTTACTGGGCATAAAAGTCTTTTAGGTCCACAAGGAATAGGAGGATTTATTATTGACGATAAACTTAATGATATTTGTACTCCTTTAGTATTAGGTGGCACCGGAAGCTTATCTCATGCTTTAACTCAACCTGACTTTCTACCTGATAAATTTGAATCTGGGACTTTAAACATCCCTGGAATAATTGGTTTATCTGAGTCTATTAAATTTATTAAAAATGAAGGGTTAGATAATATTTATAAACATAATAGCTTTTTACGTTCTTATTTAATAAATGGAATACTTAATATTCCTAACTACACCATTAGTGGCCCTTTAGATAAAGAAAATGCAACTTCATGTATATCAATAACTCATTCTAAGTTAGATATAAGTGAATTATCTTTTATATTAGATTCCGATTTCAATATAAGTAATAGAAGTGGCTTACATTGTGCTCCATTAGCTCACAAAACCTTAGGTACATATCCTAATGGAACAGTTAGACTTAGCTTGGGATATTTTAATACTTTAGAAGAAATTGATTATACTCTATATGCATTAAATAAAATAAATTCAATCTATAAGTAAATTATGTAAATTTGAATATGTTAGCTTATTCTTGTCTATACTTTCAATAAAGGAGGTTGTGATATGAATAATTGTTTTTATATAGATTCATTATCCCCTAATTCCTTCCATGAATTAGGGGACTATTTATATGATAAATTAAAAAATATTTTTATTGAAAATAGACCTATAATATTTTTATGTATAGGAACAGATAGGGCTACTGGAGACTCTTTAGGCCCACTAATTGGTTATAAACTTAAAGATATTGAAAGAAAAAATATCTATATCTATGGATCATTAGAGTATCCCATACATTCTATAAATTTATCTGAAATACTATGTAAAATAGAAAATAATTTTAAAGACCCATTTATTATTGGAATAGATGCTTCTCTTGGGAATGTTCAAAACATAGGAAAAATATTTATTGAAGATTCTCCTTTACAACCTGGTTTAGCATTAGGTAAAGATCTGCCTTCAGTAGGAAATATGAGCATTAAGGGCGTTGTTAATATATCTGGAAATTTAGATTTTATGATGCTTCAAAATACTCGATTATTTGTAGTAATGGCTCTAGCTGATTGTATTTCTAATGCTATAATCTATTTCTCACAGAAGCTTTCATCATTAAATAAGTTATCATCCTATGATTAATTTTAAAAATAAGTATAAAAATAAAGTGGTCATTTAAATAACCACTTTATTTTTATAGTTTAGTTTTTACTATTAATAGCTTCATTTAAAACATGCAGTTCTTCCTCTGACAAGTCATATCTAGATATTCCTTTATCTATAGGTTTAGCATATGTTGTACTATCATGTCTTGAATATATTCCTGTTATAATAACACCATCGTTATAAGAATCTAATATAGCAATTGAAAAACTTAAATCACTACCTACATCCTCAAAAGCCTTATATCTCATTATAGCAACCTTATTTACACAACCCTTTAATTCATTTGAAATACTTTTACATTCATTAATTGCTTTTTCTGATCTACTTAATGCCTTTTCAATGTTATCTAAATTATCATTAAGAGCCTTCTCTAGATTTTTATTATTAACACCTCTCATCATTTTTCTATATTTTTTTTCTAATTTTTTTACAGATGAGAATAATATTATTGAAATTATAAATAGTAACAATGTTATTACTGATAATCCCATTATTATAAAGACTGAATATTCATTAATTATATTTATTATGCTATCCATTTATGCTACTTCCCTTCAAATGTTTCACGTGAAACATTATAAATTAATTATTTCTAATATTCTCTGTAAATCCTCTTCAGAATAGTATTCAATCTCTATTTTACCCTTATTATTTTTATTTGTAATATTTACTTTTGTACCAAAATAATTTTCTAATTTATAAGTTATATCCTTATAATATGGATTAACCTCACTTGATGATTTTTGTTTACCTTTTGTAGGAGTTGTCTTTATCTTTCTTATTAATAATTCTAATTCTCTTACTGATAACTTTTCATCAATAACAGTTTGCGCTAGTTCATATTGTTCCTTACTATTAGTTATTCCTAATAACGCTCTACCATGACCTTCTGAAATTACACCTTCAATAATATATTGTTGAACATCTGTACTAAGATTTAATAATCTTAAGGTATTAGTTATAGAAACACGTGATCTACCTATTCTTTTGCTTAACTCCTCCTGGGTTAAATCAAAATCATCTATTAATTTTTTATATGCTAAAGCTTCTTCAATAGAATTTAAATCTTCTCTTTGAATATTTTCAATTAATGAGATTTCTAAGATTTGTTTTTCAGTTAAATTCATTACTATTCCAGGTACTTCTTTAAGACCTATAAACTTAGCTGCTCTCCATCTTCTTTCTCCTGCAACAATAATATACTCATTTTTTTCTCTTTTAAGCACTAATGGCTGTATTATCCCATTACTTTTAATAGATTCTGCTAATTCTAATATCTTTTCATCATCAAAAGATTTTCTAGGTTGATCTTCATTGCTCTTAATTAAATTAATATCTATTAGTATAGAGCTATTTTCTTTAATTTCTTCTTTTCTCTCTATTTTATTTCCTAAAGAACTTAAATTTGTTTCTTCTGGTATTAAAGCATTTAGACCCTTTCCTAATCCAAATTTTTTGCTCATACTTTAATCACTCCCTATTGCTTACTTAAAAATTCCTTTGCAAATCTTTTATATGCATCTGCACCCTTACATTTTTCATCATAAAGCATAATTGGTAATCCAAAGCTAGGTGCTTCTGCTAATCTTATGTTTCTAGCAATAGTAGTTTCATATACTTTATCATTAAAGAATTTTTTAGCTTCTCCATATACTTCATTACTTAAATTAGTTCTATAATCATACATTGTCATGATTACACCTTCTATTTCTAAGGATTTATTTAATGATTTCTTTACTAACTGTACCGTATTAATTAGCTGACCTACACCTTCTAATGCATAAAATTCACATTGTATAGGTATTAATACAGAGTTAACTGCTGTTAATGCATTTATTGTTAAAACTCCTAATGATGGTGGGCAATCTATAAATATAAAATCATACTGATCTTCTATAGATTGTATCTCTCTTAAAAGTATAGTTTCTCTATCTTTTACTCCTATTATTTCAACTTCTGCCCCTGCTAATTCCATAGTTGAAGGTGCTATGTATAAATTAGTAATTAATTCGCTTTTTATAATAACATCTTTTAGTGGCACACTTGCAGTTAATACGTCATACATTGAATTCTCTAAACTTCTCTTATCTATACCAAATCCACTAGTTGTATTTCCTTGAGGGTCTATATCAATCGTTAATACCTTATAACCCTCCATTGCTAAATAAGCACATAAGTTAATATTAGTAGTAGTTTTCCCAACTCCACCTTTTTGATTAAAAATACATATTTTTTTCATATAAAGCCCTACTTTTAGGACTTCACCCCCTTCCCATATTTATATTATATATAGTTTTTTATGATAATTAAAGATAGACATAATAATTTATTCCTATAAATGTTTCACGTGAAACATTTATAGGAATAAATTATTATACCAAATTACTTTACAATATTATTTATAATTCTATAAAATAAAAAAGCACTCTATTGAGTGCTTTTTTATTTATTCTTAGGGATAGAAACTGTTATTTCAATACAATCTTCTTTATCGTGTAGTTCATATTGAGCTGGAATATTAAATTTACTTAATACTTGTTTTATAGTATTAACATATAATTTTCCTGGTAACACACTTTTACCTTTTCTCTTCTTCATTTGTTCGCCAGCTAATTTTAATAATTCATTATTAATTAATTCTTCTGTTTTCTTCACATTCAATGAATTAGATATTATCTTTTTTATAACTTTTAATTGCAATTCTTTAGTAGGCAAACTTAATAATGCCCTAGCATGTCTCTCACTTAAATTATTTTTAAGGCATAATAGTCTTACATCTTCATCTAACTTAAGTAATCTTAACTTATTAGCTATAGTAGATTGCTTTTTTCCCATTCTCTTAGCTAATTCTTCTTGTGTAAACTTATGATCATTAATTAAATTATAATACGCCTCTGCCTCTTCAATAAAATTTAAATCTTCACGTTGTAAATTTTCTAATAGAGCAATTTCTGCTGATTGGGTATCAGTAATTTCTATTATATTACATGGAACAAATTCAAGAGATGCCATTCTTGCTGCTCTCCATCTTCTTTCTCCCGCAACTAGTTCATACTTCTCTCCTATCTTTCTTACAGTAATAGGTTGAATTATTCCATGTTCTTTTATCGATAGGCTTAATTCATTTAGTGCCTCTTCATTAAAAAATTTTCGTGGTTGATATGTATTTGGAAAAATACTATCAATTTTTACGTTCATTATCTCTTTATTCATACTGCACGACCATCCCTCGTAAATTATTAATCAATATTAATGTTACAATATTTTAATAACTGTCCGCTTATTACCATTATATATTTTTTTCTTTACGTATTTAGTATAGTAAACTAATCTAATCTAAAGGATAAAACTATTATAAAATAATTTTATCCTTTATTGGTTACTATTGTAAAGGTTTTTTATTAACTGTACCTGCTTTTCTTGGATAAGTTTTTGGACAATTTTTTACTTTCTTTACTTCTACTATATTGTGTTTTAGATCAGTTTCCTCTATTGATATTTCTATTATCCCTTTTAATTCTCCACCTAATATTTTTATTGCATTTCTTCCATTTTCAAGCTCTTCATCAATAGATGGTCCTTTTAATGCTACAAAATATCCTTCTTTTTTTACATAAGGCATACAGAATTCTGATAAAACTGCCATATTTGCTACCGCTCTTGAAGTAGCAACATCAAACTTTTCTCTTAACTCCGGTCTTCTTGCACCATCTTCTGCTCTAGAGTGTATTGTAGTAACATTCTTTAAGCCTAGCTCTCTTACAACTAAATTTAAAAAATTAATTCTCTTATTTAAAGAATCTAAAAGAGTTACTTTCACTTCTGGGTTCATTATTGCTATTGGAAGTCCTGGAAATCCAGCTCCTGTTCCAACATCTATTACTGTATTAGCATTTTTTATTGCATCTGATTTAAATGCTTTAATGCAATCTATAAAATGTTTCTTCACAACTTCTTCATCTTCAGTTATAGCTGTTAAATTTATTTTTTCATTCCATTCTTGAAGAAGTCTCATATATTTAATAAATTGCTCATATTGAGCTTCTGTAAATTCCATTTCTACATCTAATGCAGCCTTTTTCATTAAGTCAAAAAATCTCATTTTACCCCTCCTGCTTGTTCTTTTTATATTGATGCTCTAAATATATTAATAACACTGATATATCAGCCGGAGATACCCCAGATATTCTTGAAGCCTGACCTATACTTACAGGTCTTATAGCACTTAGCTTTTGAATCGCCTCTACTCTTAATCCTTTTACATCATTATAATTAATACTTTCAGGTAATATCTTCTTTTCAAACTTTCTAAATTGATTAACTTGTTCTAATTGGCTAGTTATATATCCTTCATATTTTGCTATAATATTAACTTGTTCACCAATATCATCTGTATATTCTGGTCTTTCAGGATCTAAAGGTGCTAACATGAAATAATCTAATTCTGGTCTTTTTATTAATTCATACATACTTATAGGCTTTTTAAGTTCTGTAGAATTAAGTGACACTAAAAATTCGTTATTTTCTCTTTTATTAGTTATTTGTAAATTCTTTAATCTTTCAACTTCATTTTCTATATTAGTCTTTCTATTTAAAAATCTACTATATCTTTCATCAGTTACTAAGCCTACTTTTCTTCCTATTTCAGTTAACCTGAAGTCTGCATTATCTTGTCTTAATAATAATCTATATTCAGCTCTAGAAGTCATCATTCTATAAGGTTCATTAGTTCCCTTAGTTACTAAATCATCTATTAAAACACCTATATATGCATCAGAACGTGTTAATATCATAGGTTCTTCATTCTTAATCTTTAATGCAGCATTTATACCTGCAACTATTCCTTGTGCTGCTGCTTCTTCATATCCTGAACTACCATTTAACTGTCCAGCACCATATAAACCTTCTATAGTTTTAAATTCTAAAGTTGGTTTTAATTGCATTGGGTCTATTGAATCATACTCTATTGCGTAAGCAGTTCTTAAGAATTCTACATTTTCTAATCCTTCTAATGTTCTATACATTTTAATTTGAACATCTTCAGGAAGTGATGATGACATTCCTCCAACATACATCTCTAAAGTATCTTCGCCTTCTGGCTCTATAAAGATTTGATGTCTAGTCTTATCTGGGAATTTCATTACTTTATCTTCTATAGATGGACAATATCTTGGTCCTACACCTTCTATGCTACCATTATACATAGGTGATCTATCTATATTTTCTCTTATAATATTATGAGTTTCTTCATTTGTATAAGTTAACCAACAAGAAATCTGCTCTCTCTCTATTTTGTCATGCATAAATGAAAATGGTACTATTTTTTCATCTCCTGGTTGTTCAATCATCTTAGAGAAGTCAACTGATCTTCTATTAATTCTAGCTGGAGTTCCAGTCTTAAATCTTCTCATTTCAATTCCAAGGTCCATTAAATGTTGAGTTAGTTCATTAGCTGCTGCTAATCCATTTGGTCCACTATTATACTCTACATCTCCAATTATTATTCTTGCTCTTAAATATGTACCTGTTGTTAAAATTACTGCTTTACACTTAAAGAAGGCTCCATTTTTAGTTAGAACTCCAACAACTTTTCCTTCTTCAACTTCAATATCAACAACTTCTAATTGTCTAGCTTCTAAGTTCTCTTGATTTTCTAAAATACCTTTCATTCTTTCTTGGTATTTTTTTCTGTCTGCTTGTGCTCTTAATGAGTGTACTGCTGGACCTTTAGATGTATTAAGCATTCTTGATTGAATAAATGTATGATCTATATTTACCCCCATTTCTCCACCTAATGCGTCAACTTCTCTTACTAAATGACCTTTTGCTGTACCTCCAATGTTAGGATTACAAGGCATTAGTCCTATTGCATCAAGATTTAATGTACATACTAATGTCTTTAATCCCATTCTAGCTGATGCAAGGCCTGCTTCACATCCAGCATGACCAGCACCAACTACAATTACGTCATATTCTCCTGAATTATATCTCATTTTTCTACTCCTACTTTCCTACACAGAAATCTCCAAATATTTTATTTACTAAATCTTCTTCTAATTCATCTCCAGTAATTTCATTTAAAGCTCTTAAAGATGAAGTTACAAAAATAGATATTAAATCTAAATATTCATTCATTCTTACTCTACTTAGTGCATTTTCTGCATTCTCTAACGCTCTAAATAATGCCTGTTTATGTCTTGAATTAGATATTATTAGGCTTTCTGCATCAATTTTTCCGCTAAAGAATAACTGTTTTATTGATTCCTTTAAATCATCTAATCCGATTTCATCTTTTGCTGAAATTCGTATTATATTTTCAAAATTCTTTAACATATTCTCATCTATCTTAGACTCTAAGTCTATTTTGTTTAATATTAAAATACATTTTTTATCACCAACGGCTTCTATAATCTCTTTATCTTCATCATTTAACTCTCT
>JAFNXG010000169.1 GCA_017383505.1 Clostridium sp. | reverse complement strand
TTCCATTTGCTTTTTTAATGCCTTCGCAAATTCTTTTTGAGCTTTTCTATCTTCTTTTTCTAATTCTCTTAAATCCTTATCTATTTCTTTTGCCATCTTTTTGGCACCTTTTTCTTCTTCTTTATAATCCTTTAATTCTTCTTTTAATTTTTGTTTTGCTTCATGATTTAATTCCCTATTTTCTTTTTTCAACATATGATGTTCATGTCTTTGTTCTTTTTTCTCAGCTTTAATTTCTTCCTTCATTTGGTGCTTTATTTCATGAGCAAATTTTTTTTCTTCGTGTCTTTCATGTCTTTCTTCTTTTCTTTCTTCATGATGTATTTTCATTTCATCTATTTTTTCTCTTATAGTCATATGTATCTCTCTCCTTTTACTAGAATTATTTTAATGAATTTAAAACATCGTCATAGTCAGGTTCACTTGATACTTCATTACAATATTGTACATATGTAATTTTATTTTTTTCATCAACTATAAATATTGCTCTTGTTAATAAACATAATTCCTCTATTAATGTGGAATATTTTTTTCCAAAACTCTTTTGCTTATAGTCAGAAAGAGTTTTTACATTCTCTATTCCAGCAGCTCCGCACCATCTTGCCTGAGCAAATGGTAGGTCCATTGATATTACATATACTTTTATATCTTTTATTTTAGTAGCTTCTTCATTGAATCTTCTTACTTCCTTATCACAAACTGGAGTATCTAATGATGGCACTGTAATAAATATTCTTTTACCATTTGTATCATTTAAAGTAACAGTGTTTAAGTTATTATCCACTACTAAAAAGTCTGGTGCATCATCTCCAACCTCAAGCATTTTCCCTACAAGAGTAACTGGGCTTCCTTTAAATGTTATCTGCATTTAACTCACCTTCTTTTGCTTTTAATTAAAATAATAATTAAACAATAAAATTATATTTAAATCATTATTTTATATTTATTTTATTCTAATCCAGATTATTTATTCTTCTTAGATATTATCAATAAAAGCATAATGTATTAAATTTAAGTAAATAACAATTATGAATATTTATATATAAATAGTTTAATATATTATTATAATTCCATAACGTATTTTGGTATATTTTGAAAAACTTCATATTATTTTTTTAGGGGTGATATTAAAATGAAAGATTTTTATTTAATTACACATTCTGAAGAAAGAAATTTAAAGTTAGTTTTAAAAGCTCTTTTGGTTGGTATACTAAGTAGTTTTATTGTTATATTATATCGTTTTGCATTATCTTATGCTGAAGATTTTGCATTTTATATATATGACTTTATTAAAAATAATATATTTTTAATACCAATTTGGTTTCTAATTTTAATTTCTTTAGCTTTTATAGTTAGTAAATTTATACACAAAGAACCCTATATTAGCGGAAGCGGAATTCCTCAAGTAAAAGGTATTATGAGTGGTTATTTAAAAAACCGTCCTATTACTACTATAATTTATAAATTTATAGGTGGTACTCTTTCACTTGTATCTGGTTTATCATTAGGTAGAGAAGGTCCATCTGTTCAGCTTGGTTCTTGTGTAGGAGATGTAGTAAGCAAAAAATTTAATAGTACCAGATTAGAAAGAAGATTATTAATTAGTAGTGGCGCTACTGCTGGTCTAGCTGCTGCATTTAATGCTCCATTATCTGGGGTATTGTTTTCTCTTGAAGAAATTTATAAATATTTTTCTCCATTAGTTTTGTTATCTACTATATCCTCTGCGGTAATTTCAGATTTTATTTCAAAAAAGTTTTTTGGACTTTCTCCTGTATTTAGTTTTTCTAATAGTGCAGTTATGCCATTAAGTAATTATTGGCTTCTAATAATTTTGGGTGTTTTATTAGGAATTTTAGGTGCCTTCTATAATTGGTTTACTTTAAAGGTCCAACATATATACTTTAAAATTAAAGCACCTACTTCAGTAAAATTAATGATTCCATTTTTACTGGCTGGTGTATTAGGTCTTATATTTCCAATAGTATTATGTGGGGGGCACTCTATAACTGAAAAATTAAATTTAAACTCAAGTTTGGGTCTTCTAATATTAATTCTTATTGTTAAATTTTTATTTTCTATAATAAGTTTCGGCTCTGGTGCACCTGGTGGAATTTTCTTTCCACTTCTTATTATCGGTGGTACATTTGGAGCTGTTTTTGGATATATCGCAATAAATTTTATTGGAGTAAGTCCTGAATTTTTTAATAATTTTATAATTCTATCCATGGCTGGATATTTTACAGCTATAGTTAGAGCTCCTATTACAGGTATTATACTTATTACAGAAATGACTGGTTCATTTACTCATTTATTATCCTTAACAATAGTTTCGATAATAGCATATATAGTTGCTGATATATTAAAAAGTCCTCCTATATATGATTCTTTACTTGAAAACTTGTTACAAAAAAATAATATTCATGAATATCATAGTCACAGCACTAAAAAAACATTAATTACAAACGTAGTACACTTTGGTTCAAAAATAGAGAACTCAACCTTAAGTTCTATTAAACTTCCTGAAAATACCCTTATAGTTTCTATTAAACGTGGTGAAGAATCTATTGTTCCAAAAGGAAATACTATTATAAGAGCTGGAGATACCTTAATTACCATAACAGATCTTAAACTTGAATGGAAAGTACGTGAATTTATTGATTCAATTACAACTATAGAATAAAAAGAGGTTCTTATTATAACCTCTTTTTATTAATATTTAATTATATTTTTCCTTTGAATCTTCCCATAATTTTATAACTTATTAATATCGTTTCTAAATAAAACTTATATAATCTATTTTTACTAATGTATTTTTATATTATTGCATATATATTATATTAATAGTAATTGATGGAGTTGAAATAATGTCAAAAAAAACTGATTGGGAAAAAGTAATTAGAGATACAGTTAGTCAAATAATTTGTGCAATAAAGACGCCCTCTCCACGACCTAAACAAACCAATTGTCCAAATCCAAGAGCTCGTATATGTATTTTAATACTTATGGGAATAACATTATTATTTTCTGGAATAGGTATCTATAGCTGGATAATAATCATAATGTTATTTATAATTTTAACTTTTGTATAAAAAAACTATTTGTATTTTTAAATAATATATGTTATTATAAATCCTGCGAGTGATACATGCAATCGCTGCTAGCTTTTAGCTAGGAGAGGAAAGTCGGAGCTCCATAGGGCAGGGTGCTGGTTAACGGCCAGTCAAGGCGACTTGAAGGATAGTGCAACAGAAATATACCGCCAGAAGTTATTTAACTGAATTCACATTAGTGACTGGTAAGGATGGAAAGGCGAGGTAAGAGCTCACCAGCATGGTGGTGACATCATGGCTATGTAAACCCCACCTGGAGCAAGACCGAGTAATGGCATTATGGAATTGCCCGTTCCGCCATGTGGTGTGTCGCTTGAGCTTACTGGTAACAGTAAGCCTAGATAGATGATTGCTTAATACAGAACTCCGCTTACGGATCATCTCGCAACATGATAAACACTAGGTTAACGCCTGGTGTTTTTCTTTTTTGTATTAATATAAACTTTATTATGTAATAAAATTAAAAATAGAGAAAGATTTATTAAAATAACTCTTTCTCTATTTTTTAATTTTAATCTATATTTTATATTTTTTATTCAAATACAAATGGGTCTTCCTCAACATCAGATTCAATAAATTGAATATCTATAAATTTATTTTTTATAGGCTTCATAACTTCAAAAAACACCATTTGTTCTG
>JAFNXG010000018.1 GCA_017383505.1 Clostridium sp. | reverse complement strand
TGTTAATTCTACTGTTGATTCAACTTCAGCGTTTAATTTTTCAACGTATATTACGTCTCCTTCTTGAACTCTGTATTGTTTTCCTCCAGTTAATACTACTGCGTACATTAAAAACACCTCCTCTTAAACGGTCTCGCCAATTTAGGTACAAAGATTTAACTTTGTTTTTATAAAACCCGTTATGTGCGGTTTACATATGACATTTTATCATATAAAAATACATTTTGTAAAGAAATTTATTATACTTTTTCTGCTGTTTTTATTTTGTACATTTGACAATTTTCTTTTTGATTAGCGAATATTAACGGTTTAACCCTATATCCTTCTATATCATTAACAAATTTCAAATAAATTTCTTTATCTAATGCATCTATGTTTTTAAGAAATTTTAATAAATCTACTTTTATATCCTCTTCATAATTTTTATCTACTTCAATATAAAAATCACTTATAGAGTTTTCATTATAGCATTTTATAATTTCATTTCTAATAAGATTCTCAATATAAGATAATTTTAAAAGAAAGCCATTGCTTTTACATTTTTTACAAGGTTCTTCTAAATATTCATAAATAGATTTACCTCTTCTTTTTCTACTTATTTGAATTAAATCTAATTCTGTAAAAGGGAATATTTTAACGTTACCTTTATCTGCTTCTAAAGCTTTTTTTAATTCTTTAATTACAGGTGCTTTTTGCTTTTCATCTCTCATATCTATGAAATCAACAACTATAATTCCACTTAGATTTCTTAATCTAATTTGCCTACCTATCTCTTTAGCTGCTTCTAAGTTTGTTTGCATTATAGTTTTATTAAAGTCTCTACCCTTTGTATTTTTTCCACTATTAACATCTATTACATACATTGCTTCTGTTTTATCTATCACAATATATCCACCACAAGGTGTATTAACTTTTTTATGCCTTAATTTAATTATTTCCTTTTCTATTCCACTATAATCAAATAAAGTCCTTTTATTATCATATAGCTTAATCTCAATATCTTTTTTACTATTAACTAATCCTTTTATATATTCTAATAATTCATAATTATCTACAACTATTCTAGTCCTTCTAGAATCAATTTCTTCAAAAAATCTTGTAACTAAGCTATTTGATTTTATTTTACCTATATTCTTAGAATACTTTAGCTTTCTTTCCATCTCATCTTTTTTACTTAAAAGATAATTAAGTTCTTCACTTATATCTTCATCCGTAGCAGTTTCGGCTTCTGTTCTAAATACTATACCAATTCCCCTAATTGGAGTTACTAGAGTAGTTAATCTTCTCTTTTGATCAATATCTGAAATTCTTTTAGATATTGATATGCCCTCATCACCTAAAGTTAAAACCATAAGCTTTCCTAAGATAGTAATTTTATTGCTAACCTTAGCACCTTTATTTCCTAAAGGTTCCTTTAGAACTTCTACTAATATTTCTTGGCCTTTTTTTATTCCTATTTTCTTTAACTCTTCACTATAATACATATAAGCTTCTTTTTCTAAACCTATATCTAAAAATACAGAATTAATTCCAGGAATTATATTTTTAACTCTCCCCTTATAAACTTCTCCAATCTGAGGTTCAATAGAGTCTTCTTCTACAAGGCATTCCATTAATTCATCATTTTCTTTTACAGCAATTCTAGTTAAATTTTCTCTCTTTTCAATGAAAATCTCTCTCATACTAAAATTACCTTAAATACCTTTATATAAAGGAATATATTTATTATTTTTTAATATATACATTTCTTCTCTCTTTATATTCACAAAAGACTCTGTATTAATATCGCTTATTTTACCTTTTAAATATGTAACTAAAAGATCTGCAGAAAGATTTTCTCTACTACCTGTTGATATTAATGTATTTAAAACTAATTCATTATCTTTTACCCAATATTTAAACTCTTTAACAAGTGGTTTTATATCTGTAAGTTTTTCACCCTTTTTAGTTTTCTTAACTATTTCCCAGTTAGATTCATTAAGAGTTTTCATCATTTCTTCTTCTACTTTTGAAGTTCCATTAAGTTTAATTTTTATTATGTATCTAGCAGCATCTAAAAGAGCCATAGTTTGTGGTAATCTCTTAACATTTTCTACTATTTCAACTGGTGTTGCATGTAAAAACTTAATTGTAGGAGGAGCGCTTTCATTTAATTTTTCTATAACTTCTCCAACGCCTAGAGATTCTGTTAAAACTAAATCTAAATACTCTCCATCTGAATAAACTCCAACTGAAAGTGGTTGTGCTATTGATAAAGCCATATGTGGATTAAACCCCTTTGAATATTCAACTGGTAACCCTGATCTTTTTATTATTCTTTGAATAGTTCTCATTAAATCTAAATGACCGATAAATTTAATGTTTTCACCTTTAGTAAACTTAATTACGTATCGCACCTTCAAAACACTTCCCTTCTTTAAATCCTATATTTACACCACAACCAGTACATCCTTCTAGACAGTTTCTAGTAAGTTCTGCCTTCTTAGCTTTTTCATTTTCTCTTTCAAGATATCTTCTAGTAACACCAATATCTATAAAGTCCCAAGGAAGTACTTCTTCGTAGTTTCTTTCTCTATATACATAGAATTCTGGATCTAAATTGCATTCAGCCATCGCTTCATTCCATATATCCATTTTGAAGTATTCTGACCAACCATCAAATCTAGCACCTTTTTCAAATGCCTTTATTAAAACGTCACAAGTTCTTCTATCTCCTCTAGCAAATACAGCTTCCATGAATGAAGTTTCTTGTTCATGGTAGTTATACACTATACTTCTAGATTTAATAGCTCCTCTAACAGCCTTAATTCTTTCATCAACTATCTCTGGTCTAGCCATAGGTGCCCATTGGAATGGAGTAAATGGCTTTGGAACTAATATAGATGTACTTACAGTAATTTTTAATCCTTTATTTCTAACATCTTTTGGTATTCCAAAGTAAACATCAGCCATTTTTTCTGCTAATTCACCAATTCCAGCTGCATCTTCTGTAGTTTCATAAGGAAGTCCTAATATAAAGTATAGCTTTATAGTACTCCATCCTGATTCAAAAGCACTCTTAGCAGCTTCTAATATTCTTTCTTCAGTTAGACCCTTATTTATTATGTCTCTCATTCTTTGAGATCCTGCTTCTGGAGCAAAAGTTAACCCTGTCTTTCTAACCTTTTGAATTTCCTTTATTAAATCAACAGAGAAAGCATCAACTCTTATTGAAGGTAATGCTATACCAACCTTTTTAGCTTCATGTTCTAAAACTAAACTAGATATTAAATTTTGGATATTAGAGTAATCACAAATACTTAATGAAGCTAATGATACTTCATCATATCCAGTAGCTTTTAAAGCCTTTCTTGCTTGTTCTAATAAAGTATTAGTAGTTTTCTCTCTAACAGGTCTATAAATCATACCAGCTTGACAGAATCTACAACCATTTGTACAACCTCTAGCAGTTTCTAATACAACTCTATCATGAACTATATCAGTGTAAGGCACTATCATTTCATCTGGGAATGCTACTGCATCAAAATTATTAACTATTCTCTTTTTAACTTTTGCTGGAACATCTTCATATTTAGGCTTAAACTCTTTTATAGTTCCATCTTCGTTATAAGTAACATCATAAAGACTAGGAACATAAATCCCACCTATTTGAGATATCTCTCTTAAGAATTCCTTTTTGTTAACTTTTCCATTTGCTTTATGTCTTGCATATACCTCTAAGACATCATTCATCATTTCTTCACCTTCACCAATTTCGAAGAAATCTACAATATCATATAGTGGTTCTGGATTATAAGCACAAGGACCTCCTGCCATAATTATTGGCTCATCTTCTCCTCTTTCACTTGCTCTTATTGTTATTCCTGACATATCAAGCATATTTAATATGTTTGTATAACTCATTTCGTATTGAAGAGTAAATCCTAACATATCAAATTCATCTAAAGGAGTCTTTGTTTCTAGAGTGAATAATTTTATATTATTTTCTCTCATTAAACCTTCCATATCTGGCCATGGAGCAAAAACTCTTTCACAATATGTATCTTTTCTCTCATTTATAGTATGATATAAAATTCTTGTTCCTAAATGAGACATTCCAACTTCATAAACATCAGGGAAACAAAATGCGAATCTTATATTAACATCTTCTGGATTTTTTATAACTTGATTTAATTCACCACCAACATATCTAGATGGCTTTTCTACTTTACATAAAATATCATCAGTTATCTTATTCATAAGTATCCTCCTTTTAATTAGTGACAAATTATAAGTGACAAGTTATTAGTTACGATTGTAATTTAATCTTCAACTTGAAACTTGTCACTTGAAACTTATCATTGTCTAAATGTTATTCTAGCACACTAAACATCTAAAAGTAAACTAATTACTCTTCACATCTCGTTTATAACAATATTCTTCCAATGTAATATTACCATAAATTTTCAATGCCTCAATAAGTTCATCTTCATTCATAACAAATAATACTTTTAAATCATCATCTAAAATATAAAACGTATTAAACCTATTTTTATCTATTATTGATATTGCATTAGCTAAACCTAATTTGTAATGCACTGATATACTTCTATTTTCAATATACTTATTTCTTATTAATTTATTTCTTTTTATAAATATATTTCCCATTAATATATAAATAGCTGTTTTCTCTTCACTTTTAGTTATAAAATAAATTATAGCACTTGCAATAATTAAGCTAATATTGATTTCTTTAAAATGTACATATATACCTATTGAAATAATAATCATGATTCCTGAAGTTATATAGCTTATTTTAGAAATAATATCTATAGCCTTTTTATATAAAATTTTTTTAGAAAGTATAATTTCTAATATTCTTGAACCATCTAAAGGGTAAGCAGGAAGCATATTAAAAAATACTAATCCTAAATTGATACTAATTACTTTATCTATTATATTATTATTATTTATTAGACTTACAAAAAAAAATATACATGCAATGCTTAGATTCATAAATGGTCCTGCTAAATATATCTGTATTTTTTCTTTATTTGATAATTCATCAATATTTATAAAATCTGCGCTTGTTCCGTATATATGAAGTTGAAAATTATTAAGTTTACAGCTATTTTTCTTTGCTACAAATATATGTGATATTTCATGAAGTAATATGCTTACAAATGATAAAATAATTGCTCCATTTAAGCTGAAGATTATAAAAAATAATATAATTTCAGCTAAAACACGTTTTTTCCACTTATCCATTTATAGCTCCTTTTAACTTAAACTATATTTAATAACCACCTCTTTATTAGAAACTTTTATCTTACTTTAAAATTCAACCTTTCCTCCATTTAAACTTTCTTTTATGTAACTATTTATTTTATTCAAAACCTCTGAAATATTAAAACTTCCAACCTCTTCATCAACAATACTATAAGTATCATCATTAATTACTGCCTTTACATTATGATATGATTCTTGCCTACTAGGAGAGTATTTTAAATAAAAAGCTGACATAAGCATGAATATAACAACAACTAATTGATAAATAAAAACATTTGTCATACTTGAAAAAAAATCTTTTTTTGATTGTTTGAAATTAACATTTCCATAAATATCATTAGATAAGCTACTTCTATAAATAGGTGATTGCTCTTTACCTAAACTCTTAGCTTTTAGTTCTTGGTAGTAGCTCTTATATTGCTTATTATAATTCCCCATATATTCCTCCCAAAAAATTACTCATTTAATTATATTTTTATAACAAAAAAAATATGCAATATATTGCACTTACAATACATTGCATATTCTATTAATTTAAAAGTTTATTTTTGTTCTTCTCATTCCTACATTAAGTACTAATCCTAATGAAAGAATAGTTGTAAGTAATGAACTTCCTCCATAACTAACTAACGGAAGTGTTATTCCTGTGATAGGCATTAATCCTATTGTCATTCCGATATTTTGCCATATAGCAAATAAAAAATACGCTATCATTCCTGTAACTAATATATTTCCAAATATATCTTTAGCCGTCCGAGCAATATTAATCATTCTAGATATCAATATCGCATATAGTCCTAATAAACACATAGCTCCAAATGTACCCCATTGCTGACATATTTGACTAAAAATAAAATCTGTTTGTATCTCAGGAACATATTGAGATGCATATCCACTAGTTCCATCATTGGCTAATGTATCTAAAGTTCCAAAGAAACCTCCTGAACCAATGGCTATAAGAGATTGTCTTAAATGGTAACCAGATCCTGATGTATCTGTTTCTGGATTTCTAAAAGAAGTAATTCTTCTTTTTTGATAATCTTGTATTAATCCTGAATTCCATACTAACACAATTCCTACTACTAGTGAACCTAATCCACCTATAATTATTCTTTTATCTAAGCCCCCTATAAAGAATGTACCTAATACCATAAAGAATAATACCATGGTCATTCCCATATCAGGCTGAATTACTATAAGCCCTGCTGGTATTACTGCATAAAACGCTAATATAAAGAAGTTTTTTAAATTATTTATCTCTCCATCCATATCTTCTAGCTTTTTTCCTAACATCATAACTGTTGCTATTTTAGCTAATTCAGCTGGTTGGAATGATAACGGTCCTAATCTTAACCATCCTTGAGCTCCATTGATAGTTGAACCTATTATCAATACTAAAATTAATAACGCAATTGATGCCCAATAAAATATTGGTGTAAATACCTTAATTATTGAATAGTCTATTGCTAATACAAAATATAATAGTATTATGGATGCTATAAAAAATACTGATTGTTTTATTGGAAATCCCATTCCACCTACTGCTGCCTTTTTAGATAGATATATATTAAGGATACCAAACATCGTAATTAAAACCATAGATATAAACATTAATTTATCTACTTTTTCTAAACTCTTTAATTTTAATTTAAATGCTGATAAAGGTATCATAAATTTTTACCTCCTTCACTTCATATTTACTTATTATATCCTATTTAATATTTTTTCTCTATAAATAATTATATTACTACATAAACTATTAAATTTTTTACTTTATATATTTGATTTTTATTAAGTTAAAAAGTTGCTGAAAATAATTAATTTAATTCTATATAAAGAATATCTTAATTATATCAGCAACCATTTTATCTACCTCTAATATTTTTTATTGGAATATTTGCAATTAATGCTGGAGACCCTTCACCCTCAATATCTTTACTTTTATTTAATGTTATTTCTACATCATTTACATCAATTTCTATATATTTAGAAATTACCTCTAATATTTCTCTTCTTATTTTCTCTAAAGTTTCAGGAGCTAAATCACCTCTATCATGAATAAGTATTAACTTTAATCTATCTTTAGCAACTTCTTTCGGCGTAGCCTTATTGGAAAATACCTTTAATAAATCCATAGTTACATTTTCCCCCTAGTTCTTTCTAAAAATCTTCTTTATAGCAGAGAATAAACCTGTTGATTCAGAAGATAACTTAAGTAATGGAACTTCTTCTCCTGTAATTCTCTTAGCTATATTTCTAAACGCTTGTCCCGAAAGAGCTTTTTCATCTAAAACTATAGGTTCTCCCTTATTAGTTGAAACTGTTATACTTCTATCGTCTGGAACAACACCTAATAACTTCACTGATAAAGTTTCTATGATATCTGATACATCAAGCATATCTCCTCTTCTTGTCATTTCATAGTTTAATCTATTAACTATAACCGAATGATCTTCTAGTCCTTTTGCATCTAATTTACCTATTACTCTATCAGCATCTCTAACTGATGTAATCTCTGGATTAACAACAACTACTGCCTTATCTGCTCCAACAACTGAGTTTTCAAACCCTTGTTCAATTCCCGCTGGACAATCAATTAATACGTAATCAAACTCTTCTTTTAACTTATTTACTAATTCAAACATATCTTGAGATCTTATATCATCTTTATCCTTAGTTTGAGCAGTTGGTAATAAGCAAAGATTTGGATATCTTTTATCCTTTATTAAAGCTTGCTTTAGCCTACATCTATTTTCAATTACATCTATAATTGTATAAACTATTCTATTCTCTAATCCCATAAGCACATCTAAATTTCTTAATCCTGTGTCTCCATCAACTACTACAACCTTCTTCCCTAAAGCTGCTAATGCTGTTCCTATATTAGCAGTTGTTGTAGTTTTACCTACTCCACCTTTACCTGATGTAATAACTATCGAAATTCCCATGTAAATCCCTCCACTTTAGTAAATATATTTATTTGGTAAATATGGTTCTACTATTATATATCCATCTTTTATTTTTGCTACTTCTGGATAAGATGGTTTTATTCCATCCTCTGGCGATATAGTTAATATATCTGAAATTTGCATTAATTCTGGTTGCATAAAAAATGCAGCTATTATAGCTTTTTTATTTCCACCTGTTCCAGCTCTAACATTTCCTTTAATACTTCCAAGAACTACAATGTTTCCACCCGCAGAAACTTCAGCTCCACTATTTATATCACCTATAATAATAATATTACCAGGGTAATTAATAGACTGTCCACCTCTTATTGTCTTTTTAATAAACTTAGTCTTTCCTTCATTTATTCCATTAAAAACTTTAACTGAAGTATTTAAATTAACATTACTAATATCATCAAAAATACAATCTTTTATTTTTATTTTTTCAAATAACTCATCTTTTAATTTTGTTATTTCATAATCTTGTATACTTTTAAGGTTTGATGTTATTTTTAATATAGAATTCTTATAAAATCCCTTATTTTTTGATAAACTTGCAATTACTACATCTAACATATTATCAAAACACGAGAACTTATCCATGTCTATTATAACATTTACTCCATCTTTATTACCTCTTATTTGTACTCTTTCATCCTTCATTGGTTATCCTCCACCAATTAAAAACTCAATTTGTTTTTTATTATACCATATAACTCTATTTAATAACATATTCTCTTAAAAAATTTTATTACATTTCTACAAATTAAATACTATTTTTACATTTTATTCTTAGAGTAAATGGTAAGATTTTTTTATAAAATAAAAATAAGAGAAGGGCGTCTTCTCTTATTTTTATTTATATTATTAAATTAATTACCAACCTCGTTAGATTCATTTTGTTTTGCTTCATCCTTATCAGC
>JAFNXG010000168.1 GCA_017383505.1 Clostridium sp. | reverse complement strand
GAATAAACGAATATTTTATCGTTGAAATTAAATTAGTTCTAGAGTATAATCTTAGAAGTATTAGTAAGGTCGAAAGGATGTTATATAGATGAGATTAGGGATTGTAGGACTACCAAACGTAGGAAAAAGTACATTATTTAATGCTATAACAAAGGCAGGAGCAGAATCAGCAAACTACCCATTCTGTACAATAGAACCAAACGTTGGTGTTGTTAGTGTACCAGATAAGAGATTAGACGTATTAGAAAAAATGTATGGTACAAAGAGAAAAGTTTATACTGCTGTAGAATTTTATGATATAGCTGGATTAGTTAAAGGAGCTTCAAAAGGTGAAGGGTTAGGAAATAAATTCTTATCACACATCAGAGAAGTTGAAGCTATAGTGCATGCAGTTAGATGTTTTGAAGATGAGAATGTAGTTCACGTTGAAGGTTCAGTAGATCCAATTAGAGATATAGAAACTATAAACTTAGAACTTATATTTGCAGATTTAGAAGTTTTAGAAAGAAGAATGGAAAAAGGAGTAAAACTTGCTAGATCTGGTGACAAAAAAGCTAAAGCAGAATATGAAATAATGGAAAAGGTTAAAGCTCACTTAGAAGCTAATAAACCAATAAGAACTTTAGAGTTAACTGAAGATGAAGAAGCTTTTGTAAAATCTTTATTCATGATAACTTCTAAGCCAGTATTATATTCTTGTAATATATCAGAAGATGATATGATGAGTGGAAATCTTGATAATAAATATGTTAAAATGGTTAAAGAATATGCTGAAAATGAAAACTCAGGTGTTGTGGTTGTTTGTGCAAAACTTGAAGAAGAGTTATCAGGATTAGAAGATGAAGAAAAAGCAGAAATGTTAGAAGAGTATGGATTAACAGAGTCAGGGTTAGATAAACTTATAAGAGCATCTTATAGACTATTAGGTTTAATCAGCTATTTAACAGCTGGTGTTCAAGAAGTTAGAGCTTGGACTATAAAAGAAGGAACTAAGGCTCCAGCGGCAGCAGGTAAAATTCACTCTGATATAGAAAGAGGATTTATCAGAGCAGAAGTTGTAGCTTATGACGATTTAGTTGAATGTGGTTCAGAAGCAGCAGCTAAAGAAAAAGGATTATACAGACTTGAAGGTAAAGAATATGTAATGAAAGATGGAGATGTAGTAAACTTCAGATTTAATGTATAAAATATTAAAGGGAACTGTTAAAGCAGTTCCTTTTTTTATGTAAATAAACATAAAAATGTATAAAACTATAAAATTATTTGATAAAAATAGATTAATAAAATTCATAATATTTTGCTGTTTTAAAATAGTCAAAACTATTGAATTATCAGTATTTATAATGTAAAAATTAAAATTTAAATTAAATATATCTTGAAGGAAAGTAAATAATTTTATAGAATATATAGATAGAGGGTAAGGTGGTTAAACATGGTTAATAAGTATAAAGACGTCTTTACCTTAATAAGAAAATGGAAAAATGATAGGTTAATTCCATTAATCCTAAAAGAATATGCAGATATAGAAAAGGATATAGTAAGTATAGACGCATTAGTTACTTAAGTATTGAATTATATTATATTAAATAAAAAAGTAGCTATTAATTGTTTAAATAAGCATTTTAGCAGTATAAGGAGTTAGAAAGATGGAATTTAATCACGTGTCAGTTTTATTAGATGAATGCTTAGATGCACTTAATATTAAAGAAAATGGTATCTATGTAGATTGTACTTTAGGAGGAGCAGGTCATTCATCTGAGATTGTTAAAAGGTTATCAAACAAAGGTAGACTTATTGGGATAGACCAAGATAAGGATGCTTTAAGAGCAGCCGGGCAAAGATTACAGAATTATTCAAATGTTACTTTTGTACATAACAATTTTCATAATATAGGGTCAATCCTAGAAGAGCTTGAAATTGCAAGTGTAGATGGAATCCTAATGGATCTAGGAGTTTCTTCTTATCAATTAGATGAAGGTGAAAGAGGATTTAGTTATATGAAAGATGCACCTTTAGATATGAGAATGAATAGAGAAAATAACTTTTCAGCTTATGAAGTTGTTAATAATTATAGTGAAGAAGAATTATATAGAATCATAAGAGATTATGGTGAAGAAAAATTTGCAAAAAGAATAGCTAATTTTATTGTTACCAGAAGAAGTGAAAAAAATATAGAAACTACATTAGAACTAGTTGATTTAATAAAAGATGCAATTCCAGCAAAAGCTAGAAGAGAAGGACCTCATCCAGCAAAAAGAACATTCCAAGCCATTAGAATTGAGGTTAATAGTGAACTATCAATTTTAAATAAGGCCATAGAAGATGGTGTTAATAAACTAAGTAAAGGCGGAAGAATGGCTATAATTACATTCCATTCTTTAGAGGATAGAATAGTAAAAAATAAATTTAGAGATTTAGCTGTATCTTGTAGATGTCCAAAAGAATTCCCAATTTGTGTTTGTGGAGAGAAAGCAAAAGTAAAAGTTATAACAAGAAAAGCAATAGATCCTTCAAAGGAAGAAATTGAGTTTAATCCTAGAAGTAGAAGTGCAAAACTTAGAGTTATAGAAAAATTATAATTAGTAAACTAAAGATAAATAGATCTAACTAAAGTTAGAATTTATATTTCTTATTTATATACTAAGTAAATATCATGAAAGTTATTATGGGGGTGAATAAAATGGAACTTAAAGAATATGATTATATAAGAGGAAATACAGCTTTAGCACCTGAGAGAAAAGTTAAGAAACAGGGTGAAAAAAGGAATATACAAAAGAAGCAAAGAAAAGCTCAACAAGCAAGAAGAAATATAATAATTAATGGATTAAAAGTTTCTAGTATAGTGTTTCTATTATGTACTATTACTTTGTATTTAGATGGTAAAATACATGATTCACAAAAACAACTGTTAATACTAGAACAGAATTTAAAAGAGGAAGAGGATGTAAATGCTGCAATAAATGTAGATATGTTAAAGTTTGCATCATTTGAAAAAATAAAAAGTACAGCAGAAAAAGAATTAGGAATGGTTTATCCTAGTTCTGAAAGTACTATAAGTATTGATATGTCAAAAGAGTACTTTTCTCATATAAAGCAAGAGGAAAGCACTAAAGGTGGTTTACTACAAAAAATTATGGCAGCATTTAATTAATAAATAATTTATGAAAGTATAGACTACAGTAATATTAATAGCTTATTTGAAATCTAATTATTCATTAATTAAATGTTTCTCGGAGGAATTTTAATATGAATAAGAAAGGGTTTAAAGATAGAGCTATTATACGTAAAAGAATGGTATTAACTTTATGGTTTATTATTACTGTATTTAGCTTATTAATTATTAGGTTATCATATATAATGCTTGTAAAAAGAGAAGAATACTCTAGTAGAGCAGAAGATCAATGGACAAGTGAAGTTAGGATAGATGCAAGACGTGGTAGAATATTGGACCGAAATGGAAATGAATTAGCCGTTTCGGCTAATGTTTATAGAGTAGACTTTGATTTAAATTCAATTAGGCAATATTTAAAGAAAAATGGAAAAACTACAAATGATATTGCACCATTAATTGCTAATGCTACAGCTATTGAAACTGATAAAGTAAAAGAAAAGTTAGAAACTAAATTACCAAATGGAAATGATGCGGGATCAGCTACGTTAATAAGGAGAATAGAAAAAGACTTAGCGGATAAAGTTAAGGAGTTAAATATTCAAGGTGTAATAGTATCTCCAGATACTCAAAGATATTATTCGGAAGGTCAATTTTTATCACATGTATTAGGAAGTACTAATAGTGATGGACAAGGTTTGACAGGGGTAGAATTACAGTATAATGAATATCTTTCAGGAGTTCCAGGACTAAGAGTAACTGAATTAGATAGAAATAGTGAAGCCTTAGATTATACTATATCTAAATTTACATCACCGATTAGTGGTAAGGATGTAACTTTAACAATAGATAAAAATTTACAAGCTATAGCAGAAAAAGTTGCAGAAAAAGGACTTTTGGATAATAAAGCAAAGAGAGTATCAATTATAGTTATGAATCCTCAAAATGGTGAAATATTAGCAATGGTAAATGAACCAGATTTTGATCCTAATAATCCATTTGAAGGATATGAAGACTTTATGGGTGAGACTGATGCGGAAAAACTTCAAAAAATGTGGAGAAATAGTTTGGTTAATGATACTTTTGAACCAGGATCAATATTTAAGGTAATTACCATGTCAGCAGCTATAGAAGAGGGATTAGTATCAGAATCTGATGTTTATAATTGTGGGGGAAGTCTACAAGTAGGACCTCACAATATACACTGTTGGAAGAGATCTGGTCATGGCACATTAACATTGCCAGAAATACTTCAGAATTCATGTAACGTAGGTTTTATGAAACTTGGTGAAAAAATAGGGGCAGAAAAACTTGTTGAATATATTAAAAAATTTGGTTTCGGAAAAGTATCTGGAGTTGATCTGCCGGGAGAGGCAAAAGGAATAATAAAATCGCCAGACAATATGAATGATGCAGACCTTGCAACAATTTCTTTTGGACAAACTAATACGGTTAATGCGATACAATACATGACTGCATATAATGCTATAATTAATGGAGGAACATTAATACAACCACATGTTATGAAATTTATAAGTCATGTAGATAGCAATGGAAATGAAATTATTGACGAAGAATTTGAACCTACAATTGTTGAAAATGTAATATCAGAGGAAACAGCGGCTAAATTAAGAGATTATTTAGAGAGAACGGTAAATGAGGGTGGATCTAATAAAGTATATTTAGAAGGATATCATGTAGGAGCGAAAACAGGAACAGCACAAAAGGTTAATCCTGTAACAGGAGGATATGAATCAGGAAAATATACTTCTTCAATGGCTGGATTTGCAACAGTAGAAAACCCACAAATAAGTATATTTGTAAGTATAGATGAACCTAACAATGGAGCTTATTATGCTGGTGTTGTAACTGCTCCGTTAGGAAAGATATTATTACAGGATATATTAAATTATTTAAATAATGAGTTTACACAAGATGAAAATGTAATATTAAAAGATATAGTTATTCCTGAATTACGAGGAGTATCAGTATCTGAAGCAAAAAAAGTGTTAAAAGAAGAATATAATTTACAATGTAATGTAGAAGGAGATGGAGACACTATAACAAATATGAACCCATATCCAGGATATACAATAAAAGAAGGCTCTACAATAAATCTTTACACAGATGAAAATGCAACATATAATAAAGAAGTTGTTATGCCTGATGTAAGAGGTTATTCTCAAGAATCAGCTATAGAACTATTAGATAGTTTAGGAATAAGATACACAATTAAAGGAGCTGGCGTTGTAATGAATCAAAGTATTCCTAGTGGAGAACTTATTTCAGAAGGTACTGTTGTAAAGTTAACTTTAAGCGCTGAATACGGAGATTAAGATTTTAAATTTAGCATGTGGTAAAACACATGCTAAATTTATGTAAGAGTAAAATATCTAATTTTTAGAATAAGTATACAAAACTATGTATATAATTAAAAAGCGTACTAAAAAATGTAAAATATTTATAGATAAAGGCAGAGTGATTATTTATGGAAATGACTTTTGATGAGCTATTAAATGCAATAGATGGAGAAGTTATTGTAAAAGGTAATACTAGTAATTTTAATAAGTTATGTATTGACACAAGAAAAATAGAAAAAGATAATGTTTACTTAGCAATTAAGGGTGCTAATTTTAATGGAAATGACTTTGCAATAAAAGCGTTAGAGGCTGGAGCTTCTATTGTGATAGTTGATGAATTAAATTTTAATTTAAATGATATAAAAGAAAATGGAAATGTAATAAAGGTTAAAAATACAAGAGAAGCACTTCTAAATTTAGCTAAATTTTATAGAGAAAAACTAGGGCTTAAAGTTATTGGAGTTACAGGTTCAACAGGAAAAACATCTACAAAAGACTTAATAGCAGCTCTTTTAAGTGCTAAATATAGAGTTTTTAAGACAAAAGGTAATTTTAATAATGATATAGGGTTACCACTTATGATATTAGAATTAACATCTGATATAGATGTTGCCGTTTTAGAAATGGGAATGAGTTCCTTAGGAGAAATAGAGTTGCTTGCAAAAGTAGCTAAACCAGATATTGGAGTTATAACAAATGTGGGATTATCGCATATAGAGAATTTAAAAACTCAAGAAAATATTTTAAAAGCAAAGATGGAAATTACAGCTTTCTTTGGTAAAGATAATGTTTTAATTGTAAATGGTGAAGATGAACTGTTAAAAAATATTTCATCAGATGTATTTAAAGTTAAAAAAATTGGTTATAATCATGAATATGATGTTTACGCATCTAATATTATATTAAGAGAAGAAGAAACTGAGTTTTTAGCTCATGCTTTTGGTGAAGAAGCTGTATTTAATCTACCAATGGCAGGTAAGCATAACGTATTAAATACAATGCTTGCAATTGAAGTTTCAAAATCATTAAATGTTTCCTTTGAAGATATGGTTAGAGGAGTTGAAAATTTAGAAGCGACTTCTATGAGATTACAAGTTATAAAAAAACAAGGACTTACTATAATAAATGATTGTTATAATGCAAGTCCAGACTCAATGAGATCTTCTTTAGATGTACTTTCCGCATATAAGAATAATAGAAAGATTGCAATTTTAGGAGATATGTATGAGTTAGGTGACGAATCAGAAAAATCACATTTCGAAGTAGGAAAATATGCAAAAGATAAAGTAGATACCTTAATAGTTATAGGTAAATATATTAAAAACTTTAAAGATGGGTTTAATAATGATAATATAATCATGTATAACACTAAAGAGGAATGCATAAAAGAATTAGAAAATATTATTAAGCTAGATGACGTAGTATTAGTTAAAGCATCTAGAGGTGTAAAACTGGAGAATGTTGTTAAGAAATTAGAAGAAATGTAATTTAACGAAGGAGGTGAACTGCTAATTATAGCAGTATAACATGGGGGATAGTACTATGAACATATTACCAGGAGAAATAACTAAAATATTAATATTAACATTTGTAATAGGGGTTATTATAACTTTAATTCTTGGCCCAATTACAATACCACTTTTAAGAAGATTAAAATTTGGTCAAAATATTAGAGAGGAAGGTCCTAAGAGTCATTTAAAGAAAGCTGGAACTCCTACTATGGGTGGAGTTATGTTTATTCTTTCAACAACAATAGTTATGCTTATTATGAGTAATAGCTTTACAGAAAGAGGAATGGTGGCTTTATATTCATTAATTGCCTTTGGATTTATTGGATTCTTAGATGATATTTTAAAAATATTAAAAAAGCAAAGTGAAGGTTTAAAAGCATGGCAAAAAATGCTTCTTTTATTAATTGTTTCAGGAGCGTTTGGATATTACAGTTATGTAAATTTACCACATGATATAATAATACCATTTACTAACTTTAAACTTCCTTTAGGTGTATTATATGTTCCATTTGTTATATTTGTATATGCGGCTATGACAAATGCTGTTAACTTAACAGATGGATTAGATGGTTTAGCATCATCGGTATCAGTTTTAGTTTTAACATTCTTTGGAGTTTTAACATTTATGCTTAAAGATTATTCACTTACTGTATTTTCAGTAGCACTAATTGCAGGATTAATAGGTTTCTTAAAGTTTAATTCATATCCTGCTAAGGTATTTATGGGAGATACAGGATCATTAGCCATTGGTGGAGCAATTACAACAATTGCTATAATCAGTGGTAATCCTCTAATAATCGTAATAGTTGGAGGAATTTATGTCATAGAAGCTTTATCTGTAATAATACAAGTTACTTCTTTTAAATTAACAGGAAAAAGAGTATTTAAAATGGCTCCAATTCACCATCACTTTGAGCACTGTGGATGGAGAGAAGTAAAGGTTGTTACAGTATTTTCAATAATTACAGTAATTTTATGTATAATAGGTTTTTTTGCAATTTAGTAATTAAATTGGAGGAATGTCTATGAATTTTTATAGGCCCAAGGAAAAAAAAGAAATGGGGCAAATAGATTATGGTATATTTTATACCTTATGTATACTATTATCAATAGGTGTTGTTATGGTATACTCAACAAGTTCTTTTTATGCTATGTTTCATAATAACGATAGTATGTATTTCTTTAAAAGACAATTAATTTGGGCAATAATTGGTGTAATATCTATGAGTGTAATGATGTCAATAGATTATCATAAACTAAAGAAGATAACACCTAAACTACTTTTATTAACAATACCATTATTAATTGCTGTATTTTTCTTTCCAGCAATTAACGGAGCTAAAAGATGGATATCTTTAGGTCCATTATCCTTTCAACCGTCAGAATTGACAAAATATGCAGTTGTAATGTTTTTAGCTCTTAGTATAGATATTAAGGGTGATAAAATTAAGGAATTTTGGAGTGGATTAATTCCTTATTTATGTGTATCAGGTATTTTTGCTGGTCTTATCTTAGCAGAGCATAATATGAGTATTGCTTCGATTATTATGATAGTTACTTTTATAATGTTATTTGTAGCAGGTGGTAAAATTAAACACTTATTTGGAATAATTATGCCTGCAATGTTAACTTTAGCAATATTCTTTATTTTTAGTTCTGACTATAGAAGAGAAAGAATGTTGAATTTTATAGACCCATGGAAGGATGCAGCAGATGCAGGATATCAGTTGATACAGTCATTTTTAGCATTAGGATCTGGTGGACTTACAGGTCTTGGCATAGGGCAGTCAAGACAAAAAACATTATATATGCCAGAACCACATAATGATTTTATATTCTCTATAATTGGAGAAGAATTAGGTCTTATAGGATGTTTAGTTATCATAGGATTATTTTTAATATTTATATGGAGAGGTATTAAAATAGCTATGACTGCTAAAGATACTTACGGAAAGCTTCTTGCTGTAGGTATTACATCTATTATAGCAGTTCAAGCAATAATTAATATAGCTGTTGTTACTGGATCTATGCCTGTTACAGGAGTTCCTATGCCTTTTATAAGTTATGGAGGAACATCACTTGTAATAAATCTTACGGCTATGGGAATATTATTAAACATATCAAGGCAGGTTGAAAGAAAAACAGATTAGTATTAAATTAAGAGCTTCTTTTTAGAAGCTCTTAATTTTATGTATAAAATAAATAAAGAATAATGTGAAATAATTATAAAAATTACAAGTTTTATGATAGAATTATAGTAAAAGATAGAGATTAAAGAGGAATAAGAAAGTGATGAAGGATGCACAAGAGTTTAGAAAAGCTAAAAAAAGAAAAAAGTTAATAAAAAAATTAATATTAATGACAACAGTAATTGTAATAGGTGGATTTATATTTATTACAAAGGCGCCTATATTTAATATTAAAACTATTTTATTTACAGGAAATGTTACAATTTCAAAGGATATGCTACTAGACAGTATTAAAGATAAATTGGGATTAAATATTTTTACTGTAAATCAGAAGGAAATAAAGGATACTGTTCTTAAAAATAAATATGTAAGCACAGTTAAAGTTAAAAGAAAAGGTATAAATACATTACAAATTAGTATTACAGAAGAATCGCCTGTCTATTATATTAACAATGGGGCTGGGTTTCTAATACTTAATAATAATTTAGATATTGTAGAAGAAACGGATACTATTGAAGGTAGAAGATTAGTTGAGATAAAAGGAATAGATCTTACAAATATAAGTGAAGAAAATATAGAGTTAACACAATATAAAAATATTTTAACTAAGTTTTATCCTTATATATCAGAAAATAGAGAGGAAATATATCTTTCAAGTTTAGATATAAGTAATATAGTTAATATTATAGGATATATAGGAGATGTACAGGTGTTATTTGGAGATGATAGCAACTTGCGTGAAAAAATGGAAAATGTATATAGAATCATATTAGATGATGATATTAGGATTTCTAAAGGATATATAAATGTTAGTTTTAATGGGGCTCCTGTAATAAAGATTGAAGAAGTAGAAGAAAATGATGAAAAAATAAATGAGGAAAGTTTAGAAGGTACTATAGATACAGTAGAATAGAGGAGGAAATTTATGAAAAAAGTATTGCCTCAAATTGTTGTAGCGCTAGTATGTGCAGTTTTGGGATTTTTGTTAACTTATCAGTTTAAACAATTAAATATGGCTAATAATGGTAACATACACTACAATAGTGCAGATATATTATCAGAAATAGAAAATTTAAGAAAAGAAAAAGAAGATTTACAAAAAAATAATGAAATATTATCTGAAGAATTAAAAACGCTTGAAGATGCTGCAGCAAAAGAAGGAGAAATTGAAGGAGAGATAAAAAAGCAACTTGACAATGCAAGAATGCAAATTGGACTTCTAGATGTAAGGGGACCAGGTATAGTTATTACATTAACTCTTAAAAATTCTGTTTTTGGTACAAATGGGACACAAACTATAAATACAGTTAGTGAGGAGGAAATAGTGAATTTAATTAATTCTTTATGGTATGCAGGAGCAG
>JAFNXG010000017.1 GCA_017383505.1 Clostridium sp. | reverse complement strand
TATAAAAAATTATATTGAAGATTATGGAGTAAATGTTGAATTTAAACCTGTACAAGTATCAGGAGTAGATTGTAAAAAGACTATGATGCTTGCTAAATTAGGAAAGTTACCAGGTAATTTTATAGAGGGAATGATGTGTGAGGGTGGATGCATTAATGGTACAGGTACAATAGTTCCAGCAATTAGAGCAAGAGCCTCATTTACTAAACTAAATAACTCAACAACTATTAAGGCTGTTCTAAAAAATGAAGCTATTAGTAAGTTTGATGATGTTAATCTAGAGAGATAAAATAATTAAAAACATACAGTTATTATCTTGAATTCATTATTATAAATCTAAAGTTAAATCAATTAGAAAAGTAATGGAAATCAAAGTAAATTTAAAGTAAGTTATAATAATTAGTAATATTTGCCCTTCATAGGGTAATAATATAGAAAGTAATTGTTGAAAGATTTATATTTAAATTATATTATAAATATAAGGATATTAGCACTCTTACGGAGTGAGTGCTAAAAGGAAAAAATAGGAGGGTTTATTTATGAATATAAAACCATTAGGCGATAGAGTAGTAATACAAAAATTAGAGGCTGAAACAACTACAAAAAGTGGAATACTTTTAACTGGGACTGCAAAGGAGCAACCACAAGAAGCTAAGATTGTTGCAATAGGACCAGGGGCTATTGTAGATGGAAAAAGGGTACCTATGGATGTACAAGTAGGAAATAAAGTATTGTACTCTAAATATGCAGGGACTGATGTAAAGGTTAATGGCGAAGAATATATAATATTAAAACAAGATGATATATTAGCGATAGTAGAATAGTTGGGAGGTAATTTATTATGGCAAAAATGATTCAATTTGGTGAAGAAGCTAGAAGAGCAATGCAAGTTGGTGTTGATAAATTAGCTGATACAGTTAAGGTTACTTTAGGACCTAAGGGTAGAAATGTAGTGTTAGATAAAAAATTTGGTTCACCACTTATAACTAATGATGGTGTTTCAATCGCTAGAGAAATAGAATTAGAAGATCCATATGAGAATATGGGAGCTCAATTAGTAAAGGAAGTTGCAACAAAAACTAATGATGTTGCAGGGGATGGTACTACTACAGCAACTCTTTTAGCTCAAGCTATCATAAGAGAAGGATTAAAAAATGTAACTGCTGGTGCAAATCCAATGCTACTTAGAAATGGTATTAGAAAAGCAGTAGATACTGCGGTAAATGAAATATTAGGTATATCTAAGCCTGTTAATGGAAAAGAAGATATAGCAAGAGTTGCATCAATTTCAGCTGCTGATGAAGAAATAGGTAAGCTTATTTCAGATGCTATGGAAAAAGTAGGTAATGAAGGCGTTATTACTGTTGAAGAATCTAAATCAATGGGTACTGAATTAGATGTAGTTGAAGGTATGCAATTTGATAGAGGATATGTTTCTGCTTATATGGTTACTGATACAGATAAAATGGAAGCTGTATTAGATAATCCTCTTATATTAATAACAGATAAGAAAATTACAAACATACAAGAAATATTACCAGTATTAGAGCAAATAGTTCAAACTGGCAAAAAGTTATTAATAATTGCTGAAGATATTGAAGGCGAAGCAATGGCTACACTAGTAGTTAATAAATTAAGAGGAACATTTAACTGTGTTGCTGTTAAAGCTCCAGGATTTGGTGATAGAAGAAAAGAAATGTTACAAGATATAGCTATTTTAACAGGAGGTCAAGTAATTTCTGAAGAATTAGGAAGAGATTTAAAAGAAACTACTTTAGACATGTTAGGTCAAGCTGAAAGTGTTAAAATAACTAAAGAAAATACTACTATAGTAAATGGTAGAGGAGATAGCAACGAGATTAAAAGTAGAATTGGTCAAATAAAGAGTCAAATAGAAGAAACTAGCTCTGAATTTGATAAAGAAAAATTACAAGAAAGATTAGCTAAACTTGCTGGTGGAGTTGCAGTGATAAAGGTTGGAGCTGCTACTGAAACAGAACTTAAAGAAAGAAAGCTTAGAATAGAAGATGCCTTAGCTGCAACTAAAGCGGCAGTTGAAGAAGGTATAGTACCAGGTGGTGGAACTGCATATGTTAATGTTATTAACAAGGTTGCAGAATTAAAATCTGACGTTGCAGACACACAAGTTGGTATTAATATAATAATTAGAGCGTTAGAAGAACCTATGAGACAAATTGCAACTAATGCAGGTGTTGAAGGATCAGTAATCATAGAAAGAATTAAGAATTCAGAAACTGGAATGGGATATGATGCATTACATGATGAATATGTAAATATGCTTAAGGCTGGAATTGTTGATCCAACAAAGGTTACAAGAAGCGCACTTCAAAATGCAGCATCTGTAGCATCTACATTCTTAACAACTGAAGCTGCTGTTGTTGATATTCCACAAAAAGAAACTCCAATGCCAGGTGCACCAGGAATGGGCGGAATGGATGGAATGTACTAAGATATATTAACTTTAAAAGTATCAGATAATTTTTATTATCTGATGCTTTTTTATTATTTTAATTAAAATAAAAGTTGAATAATATAATAAAATATCAATAAGTATATTTAAACTATGTAAATTTGAACAATAATTAATATTAGAATTATATAAAGGATTAAATCTGAATAAATACTAATATTATGTCTAGAATATAGATAATTATTAATAAAATGGCTAAGTAAATAAAGTATAATAATAAAAAGTAATTTAGGAGATTTATAATGGATATATTTTTAATATTAGTATTAGGTTTAAGTATAGGAAGTTTTATGAATGTTTGTATATATAGAATTGCAAGGGAAGAATCAATTATATTTCCAGCATCGCATTGTACAAGTTGTGGATATCAATTAAGATATAGAGATTTAGTTCCGATAATAAGCTATATAACTTTAAGAGGAAAATGTAGAAATTGTAATGAAAGAATATCTATAAGGTACTTATTAGTAGAAATAATAAATGGGTTACTGTATATTTTAATGTACTTTAAATTTGGATTTACATTAGAGCTAATTAAGTTTTGTTTATTTACATCATTAATAGTAGTTATAGCATTTATAGATATTGAAACTAAATATGTCTATAAATGTACAATTAATTTTGGATTGGTATTTGGAATACTATTTTGTATTTTAAAATTTATAAGAGGAAATAGTATTCCAAGAGATAATATTTTAGGAGCTTTTATAGGGTTCGGGATTATTTATACTATAGTAATTTTAACTAAAGGAATGGGTGATGGTGATAGTGATATTGCTCTTATTTGTGGATTATTTTTAGGGGCTAAAGGTATAGTTCTTTCCTTATTTATAGCAATAGTTTTAGCAGGAATAAGTTCTATAATATTTTTAATTTTTAAAATTAAGAATATAAAAAGCCAAATTGCATTTGGACCATACTTAGCTATAGGTTCAATAATTTCATGTTTATATTGTACGGATTTAATATCTATATATTTTAATTTGTTTTTAAATTAATAATAGTTAGAATTAAAAAATATATTATTTAATATAAATAATATTTAAAATGATATTTAAAGAGAATGGTGTTTAATACTATTGACAAGCTATTATTGATAAATTATAATTATAGAAAACAAAAAACACGAATAATAAGACAACTCATATAAGCTCTGAATAAGGCGGAGTGTTTCTACTGAAAACCTTAAATTTTCATCTATGAGTGAATTTAATACATTTAACTATATACGAATAATATATAGGAATAAAGCATATTAATATTCACTTAGGTGTGGTATATTAATATGCTTTTTATTTTAAATACATAATTTAAAAACATAGGATATATATTTATTTTTAAAGATAGTATTAAGTTTTAAAACAGTGCATATATAAATAATAATGATGGGAGAGAGAAGTATGGCAAGAATATTAAAGACAGCTTACACATTTGATGATGTATTATTAGTACCAAATAAATCAGAGGTATTACCAAATCAAGTTAGCTTAAAGACTCAATTAACTAAAAAAATAACGTTAAATATTCCGTTAATGAGTGCTAGTATGGATACAGTTACTGAATCTAAAATGGCAATCGCTATGGCTAGAGAAGGTGGAATTGGAATTATTCATAAGAATATGACAATAGAAGATCAAGCTAGAGAAGTTGATAGAGTTAAAAGACAAGAAAATGGAGTAATTACAGATCCAATATTCTTAAATGAAGACCATACTGTAAGAGAGGCTTTAGAATTAATGGCCAGATATAGAATTTCTGGAGTTCCTGTTACAAAAGAAGATAAATTAGTAGGGATTATAACTAATAGAGATATAGTTTTCGAAACAAATCATGATAAATTAGTATCAGATGTTATGACAAAGAGTCCTTTAGTAACAGCACCAGAAGGAACTAATTTAGAACAAGCTTTAGAAATATTAAAAAATCATAAAATAGAAAAACTACCTTTAGTTGATAAGGATGATAATTTAAAAGGTCTTATAACAATAAAAGACATAGAAAAAGTTAGGGCTTATCCAAATGCGGCAAAGGACTCAAGAGGAAGACTTCTTTGTGGGGCATCAGTTGGAATTACAAACGATATGATGGATAGAGTTGATGCTTTAGTTAGAGCTCAAGTTGATATTATTACATTAGATACAGCTCATGGTCATTCAAAGGGAGTTATTGAAGCAGTTAAGAAAATAAAAGCTAAATATCCAGAACTTCAAATAATAGCTGGAAATGTTGCAACAGCAGAGGCAACAAGAGATTTAGCAGAAGCAGGAGCTGACTGTGTTAAAGTTGGTATCGGACCAGGATCTATATGTACAACTAGAATAGTTGCTGGAGTTGGAGTTCCTCAATTAACAGCAGTTATGGATTGTGCTGAAGAAGGAAGAAAGTATGGAGTACCCGTAATAGCTGATGGTGGATTAAAATATTCAGGAGACATAGTAAAGGCTTTAGCTGGAGGAGCTTGTGCTTGTATGATGGGTTCTATGCTTGCAGGATGTGAAGAAGCACCAGGAGAAATGGAAATATATCAAGGAAGAAGT
>JAFNXG010000167.1 GCA_017383505.1 Clostridium sp. | reverse complement strand
GCTTTAGGAGTAATGCTGTTTACAGGTGTTAAAATTGCACCTACAGATATGAAGGCAACAGCTGATAAATATTATGATGATTATAATTTAATGGATTTAAGAGTTATATCAACTTTAGGGCTCACTGATGATGATGTAAATGATATAAAAAATATTGATGGAGTTGAAGGAGTAGAACCTTCAAAGAGCTTAGATGTTTTATCAAAAGTTGGCTCGGAAGAATTTGTTATTAGAATGCATAGTATTCCAAATAGTAACTTAACTGATAATAATGAAAACTATATAAATAGATTAAAAGTAGTTGAAGGAAGACTCCCTGAAAAAGAAGGCGAGTGTGTTATTGGAAAGTATAGTTTTGGAGATTTAAATATAAATGTAGGAGATACTATTACTGTTAGATCTGGAAATGACACAGATATAAATGAAAGTCTTAACAGTAGTGAATATAAAGTTGTTGGTATAGTAGAAACCCCTTATTACTTAAGTAATAATATAGGATCTAGTACTATAGGAAGTGGAACTGTAAAGTTATCTATGTTTTTAAATGAAGATAATTTTAAAAATGATGTTTATACAGATATTTATGTAACAGTTAAAAATACTAAGATGTTAAATTCTTATGATGATGAGTATTTTGAAGTAGTAGATAAAGTTTCAAATTCTATTGAGGATATTTCTAATGTTATAGTAGAAAGAAGATATGAGCAAGTAAAGGACTTAGCAAACTCAGAACTTCAAAAAGGAAAAGAAGAGTATGAATCAAAGAAAAATGAAGTAGAAACTCAATTAGCAGAAGCTCAAAATACAATAGATAAGTCAAAGCAGCAGTTAGAAGCAGGAGAACAAGAGCTTAATAGTAAAACAGCAGAGTTAGAAAGATCAATAGAGGCTGGTAAAAATCAAATTGCACAAGCAGAAGCTGATTTAAAGCAAAAAGAAGCTGAGTTGAATCAAGGAATACAAGCCTTTAATATTGCAAAAGAAGCTGCAAATAAGGAGTTTAATAAAGCGGAAGAATCTCTTAATAATGCACAAAATCAATTAGATTCTTTAATAGCTCAAAAGAATACTCTAGAAGATAGTTTAAATAATAGTAGTTTAAGTGATACAGATAAAGCTGATATTCAAGCTCAAATAGATGCATTAAATTCAGTAATAACTAAAAGTACTAATGATATTAATTCAGGAAAAGCAGAGCTTCAAGCTAATAAAGATAAATTAGCTACTGAAGAAAATAAGTTAAACTTAGCTAAAACTCAAATACAAGAAGGTAAAAATAAACTTTCTCAATCTAAAATAGATTTAGAAAATGCTAAAACTCAAGGTTATGCTCAGATTCAAGCAGCTAAAGAAGAAATTGCAAAAGGAAAAGAGGAATTAGCAGAAGGTGAAAAAGAGTTAGCTGAAAATAGAGAAAAGGCAGAGGAAGAACTTTCAAAAGCTGAGGATAAGATAAAAGAAGCTGAAGAGGAAGTTTCAAAAATTGAAGTTCCAGAACTTTATGTTTTAGATAGAAAGTCACATTATTCTTATGTAGACTATGAAAATAATGCAAAGAGTATTGATAAATTATCTAATGTTTTCCCAGCATTCTTCTTTATAGTAGCAGCATTAGTTTGTTTAACAACTATGACAAGAATGGTAGATGAACAGAGAGTTAATATAGGAACCCTTAAGGCTTTAGGATATAGTAAAGGAAATATAGCTAAAAAGTTTATTGTTTATGCACTATTTGCAAGTTTAATTGGATGCATAATAGGAGTTGCTTTAGGATTTACAATATTACCAACAATAATATTTGAAGCATATGGAATGATGTATATGTTACCTAGTATGCAATATATAATAGATATACCTTTAGCAATAATGGTATTTGTAGTTGCAATAGGTGTTACTACATTATCAACTTATGGTGCATGTAGAATTGATCTTATAGAAGTACCTTCTATGTTAATGAGACCTAAGGCACCAAAGGAAGGAAAGAGAATTTTATTAGAAAGAATACCGTTTATCTGGAATAAGCTTAGCTTTATAGGTAAAGTAACTGTAAGAAATATTTTTAGATACAAGAAGAGATTCTTAATGACTGTAATAGGGATTGCAGGAAGTACAGCTTTATTAGTTACAGGTTTTGGATTAAAGGATTCTATAAAAAGCATTGTAGATACTCAATATGGAAAATTAACTAAATACGAAATATCTGTAAATTTACAAAGTAATATAGATACACAAAATCAAGATGCTATTTCAAACTTCTTAAAAAATGATACAGATGTAAAAGACTTTATCTTTGTGAAAAGTGAAAGTGGAAAAGCTAGTGCTAATGATACTACTAAAGATGTTAGTATTATAGTTACAGATGAAGGTAAAAACTTCGATAATTTTGAACATTTACAAAATAGAAAAACACAAGATACAATTTATTTACCTACAGATGGAATTGCTATAAGTGAAAAGCTTGCTAAATTATTAGATGTTAAAGTTGGAGATAAAATAGAAATTGTAGATAATAATGATAATAAAGCAGAAGCAAATGTAAGTGCAATAGTAGAGCATTATATAAATCACTTTATTTACATTGATTCTAATTATTATAAATCAATATTTGGTATAACTGCAAAAGATAATAGTATACTTGTTAAATTATCTAGTGAGGATATTGTAAGTGAAATTTCTAATGACTTAATAGATATGGATGGAGTTTCAGGAATAGTAAGTAATAGTGGTTTAAAGGCTAATTTTGATGATACTATCAAATCTTTAGATTTAGTAGTATTTGTAATGATATGTTGTGCAGGTGCATTATCATTTATAGTTCTGTATAATCTGACAAATGTTAATATTTCAGAACGTATAAGAGAAATAGCAACAATTAAGGTATTAGGCTTCTATGATAAAGAAGTTTCAGCATATATATTTAGGGAAAATATATTATTAACAGCTATAGGTGCATTAGCAGGACTACTTTTAGGAGTAGTATTCCATAGATTTATAATGGTAACAGTTGAAATGGATTATGTTATGTTTGGAAGACAAATAAAGTTAATGAGCTTTATTATGGCTGGGGCAATAACAATGATATTCTCATTAATAGTAAACTGGGCTATGTATTATAAATTAAAAAATGTAAAAATGGTAGAATCATTAAAATCAGTAGATTAAATAAAATAGACCAAGGTTCTTAAATGAATCTTGGTCATTTTATTTCTTAGGAAATATTTACCTTAGAATTTCTAAATTGTTTAGGTGTTAAATTATATTTTCTTTTAAATAGTTTATTAAAATATGATAAGTTATCAAATCCTACTTCTAAAGCAATATCCATTATAGAAGTATTAGTAGATGTTAATAAAACAGATGATTTTTCTAATCGTAAATTATTTATATATTGTATACAAGTTAATCCAATATGTTTTTTAAAGAATCTCATAAAGTGATATTCGCTATACTGGCATAGCTCTGCTAATGTGTTTACAGAAATATCTTCGGCATAATTATCATTTATGTAGTTTAAAATTAATTTAATTTTATCAGTAGTATTTACTGTAATATCATTTTTATCTTTATATTTAGTAATTAAATTATTTTTATATAGTATTGTAAAGAATCTAAAAAGTAATGATTTTAATTCAAGTTCATAGGCTAAATCTTTATCAAAGTAGCAATATACAATATCTTCAATAATATTAAATAGTTTTTTATAACATTCAGCATCTTCTTTTATCATTATTGGAAGTTCATGTTGAGTATTTAATATTGGAGCGATATATTTTAATAAAGTACCATCTGTATTTGAACTTTTAAGCATATTAAGATTAAAAACAAAAGAGATCCAAGTCATATTTTGATTTTGTAAAGCTGTTAATGAATGTAGTTTTTGGGGACCAACAATTAAAATATCGCCTTTGCTTATAGTAAATGAATTTAAATCAATTCTATAATTGCAACATCCATCTATAACTATAATAACTTCGATTTCTTCATGCCAATGGGTAGCAATCAATGGAAAGCTTGTACTCATTGTTCCTTTATAAATTGAAAATGGTAATATAAAATCACCGTGAGTAGTGTTTTCTTTTAGTTTGCTAAAATCTAATTTATCCATAAGTCTCCTAAAAAGCAGTATTGTTATATAAAATGTTATTATATTACAAGTATTAACCTTGTTTTAATAATATAATAACATTATAATGATAAATTTAAAATAAAATCTTTATAAGGAATTAAAAGG
>JAFNXG010000166.1 GCA_017383505.1 Clostridium sp. | reverse complement strand
TGAACGTATATTTTTACCTATTAAAAATAATGATGGTAAAAGAAAAAATATAAGTATATACCAAGTAGGTGTATCAATAAAAAAGCATGATTTAATTACATTAGCTTCAACTGATGCAGCCTCAATAGAAGCTAAAAATAACCCAATGGAAAATAAAAATAAAAATAAATGTCCTATAGTTTTAGACAAACCCTTAGTAAAAATTATATTAATATCATAAACTTCACGAGAATCCATAATATAAATTAAGTACATGGCAAATGCGAAAAAAATTAAATATATGATTAATGTATAAAGCCAAGTATCTCTTCCCCCTTGAGATATAAACAAAGAAGGATATGTTTTAAAAGATATATATGTAACACCAAATACAAAAAGTATAAAGTGTTTTGCTGATATTTTATTCATTTTATTTTCCTCCAACCTTTTAATATGAATCTATTTTATTATTCTCAAAAAAATGAATATTAAACATACTGAGAGGAATAATATTCTTGGGTGATGTAAATGGATAAATTAAATTATATAAAAGAAAGATTTGAAGGTTGTTTTGATGTTAAATATAGAGATGTTAAAACAATAATAGGAGAAGGAACTTTAGTATTTATAGATGATTTATGTAATGGTCAATGGATGATGGAGTATTTAATATTACCTTTAAGAGGATTTGGAGAGTTAAAAAATACAAGTATAAAAAATCCTAATGATTTAATAGAAAAAGTATTAGATATAAGTTCCACTGGAATAGCAAAGGATTTAGATGATGCAGTTATGCATGTATTATCAGGTGATGTTATTTTAGTATTAAAAGATTTTAATGATGTTATTTTTTGTGAAGTTAAAAATTTCCCAAGAAGGGGAATAGGAATTCCAGAAACAGAAGCCGTATTAAAGGGACCAAGAGAAGGATTTAATGAACTTATAGTAGATAATGTTGCATTAATTCGTAGACGGATTAAAAATCCAAATTTAAAGCTTGAAACTGTAGTAGTTGGAGAGCAATCTCAAACAGCAGTAGCAATTGCGTATATAAAAGGAATAGCACCGGATGAGCTAGTTAATAAAGTAAAAGACATGATTAAAAATTTAGATTTAAGATTTATTTTAGACTCTAATTATATAGAAGCTAATTTAAAAAAACAACGATCATTTTTTGATACAGTAGGATATACTGAAAAACCAGACGAAGTTTCAGCAAAAATATTTGAAGGGCGTATAGGAATATTAGTTGATGGAACACCATTTGTAATTACAGTACCATACTTTTTTCTTGAGAATTTTCAAATGCCAGATGATTATTATATAAATAAATATTATACAAATTTTAATAGAATATTAAGATGGATTGCATTTTTCATTGCTTCATTTTTGCCAGGCCTTTATCTTTCAATTATTACATATCATTTTTCTATGATACCGAGTCTTTTTGTGTTTAGGCTTGCTGTATCTAGAGCTGGAGTGCCATTACCAACAGTTGTTGAAGTTTTTATTATGATGATAGCATTTCAACTTATAAAGGAAGCAGGTTTACGATTACCTAAGCCAATAGGTGGGGCAATGAGTATAGTATCAGCTCTTATTTTAGGTGATGCTGCAGTTGGAGCAGGAATTGCCTCAAGAATAACTATAATAGTAGTTGCAATAAGTACATTGAGTTATTTTTTAATACCTAAAATTTATGGAGCTGTTTCATTTTGGTCAATAATAATAATGCTTTCATCATCATTATTAGGGATACCGGGATTTTTATGTGCAGCGTTAATTTATATCATTCAAATAGCAGAGTTGGAATCTGTAGGATACCCATTTTTATTCCCATTAGGTAGTATAAGCGAGTTTAGATTTAGGGATGTTTTATTTAGAGGAAATTTAGGTAGAATTTCAAGAAAAATAATAGGAAATGGGGAGGAAGAGCATAATGAAAAATAAAATAAAAGTATCCTTACTAACGATAAATTTAATATTTATAATATTGAATTTTACAGGGTGTTTTGACTATCATGATATTAATAGAGTTACCTTTCCTACAAGTATTATTTTTGATATAGATGATTTAGGTCAAACAATAGTCTATCTAGATTGTATTAAGCCTTATAGAAGTACTAATGATAGTTCGGATAAGGGAAGAAGAATAATATATAAAGGAGAAGGAAAAACAGCATCAGAAGCTTTAGGTGAGATAGGTAGAGTATCTAGCTTTAAACTAGACTATAGCCAAATAAGAGCTTATATATTTACTGAAAAGGCATCAAGAAAGGGAATCAAGAAGTTCTTAGATCTAATTAATAATAATAGTGAATTTACGATGAAACCAAGTGCATTTGTATATTATGGAGATATTGAGGAGTTATTAAAGACTGAATCCAGTGATGAGGAGTATTTAGGATTATTTTTAAATGATTTAGTTGGTAAAGCAAAGTATAATCCAAAATCAGTAAGATCAAATATAAATTATTATTTAAGTAATATTTTAATGGGGAGTGATACAGCATTAGTAACATCAATATCTTTACAAGAAAATGCAATAGATAAAAAAATTGAAGTGGAAGGGTCATCTATATTTAAGGATAATATATTAGTTGAAAAAATAGATATTGTAAATAGCTTAATGTATAATATTATGATGGGAAAGGCAAAGAGTGGTACATTAGAAATTGCAAACCCTCAAAGTAAGGAAAACTTTATAACATTAAGAATATTAGATAGTAATATAGAAGATAAAATAGAATTTAAAGATGGAAAGTATAAATTAATAAAAAATATTAGTGTTGATGTTTCAGTAAGTGAGATACAAGGAAATTTGATTGTTGATTCTAGTGTTATAGATTATATAGAATTTAATGAAGAAACATACATAAGTGGATACGCAGAATATTTATTTAATAAGTATAAAGAAAGAAACTTAGATATTTTTGATGTTAAGAGATTAGCGGAAATGTATCATCCAAAGGTTAAAATAGAGAATCCTTTAGAAGCTACAGAAATAGAAGTAAATACAAGTTTAATTATTAAAGGAACTGGAGCAGCTAAAAATAGTATTTGATTAAAGATTTTATAAGATATAAAATATTAAAATTATAAGGCAACCGTTTTAAAGAATAAAGAAAAATACTTTAATAAAGTTATTTTCTTTGTTCTTTTTTTTATTATAACAAATATAATATAATACTATAAGTTTTTACTAAATATAAACTTAAGTTAACAGTTTAAGTTTTGTTTGAATATTATATCTTAGAGAGAGTTTAAGGTAAAATATTATGAATAAGAAAAAGTTATTATCTTTAATACAACAAAGAGAAAATACAAAATTAGATTTTAAGTTAAAAATAGACATTTCATCTGAGTCAGGAAAAAAAGAGCTAGCAAAGGATGTTTGTGCCATAGCTAACTCTAAAGGGGGAAGAGGATATCTAATAATAGGAGTTGAAGATAGGACAAAAAGATTGGTTGGAATTAACAGGATTAAATCATTAGATGAAGAGAAAATTCAACAGGTAGTAAGTTCAAGATGTGAGCCACCAATTCCCATAAAGGTGGAAGTTTTAGAGATAGATGGCGTTGATATTGGAATAATAACAATATTTGATGGTGGACAAAAACCATATCAGATAAAAGAAACAGGAGCATTTCATATAAGAAGAGGCTCTATTACAGATATTATGAGAAAATCAGAGTTGGTTGCAGCATTTGAAGAAAATCAGTTATTAACAGTTGAAACATGCAAAGTTGTAACTAGCAGTGCAGAATTTTTAAATAGAGAATTAATAGAGAAGTATTTTAAAATTAAAGGAATAACTATTAATAAGGAGAATGAAAGTTTTTTATTAGAAAGTGCAGGTATAGCATATTTAGATAAAAGAAGTAGAAAATTAAGATGCACTTTTGGAGGATTACTAGTATTTTGTAATAACAATAATATATGCATTCCTAATAATGCTATAAGAATAATAAATAAGATAAATAATAACTATTCAAAATCTATAATGATAAATGGAAACTTATTAGATATGATAGATAAAACGGAAGAAGAAATGTATAAACTATTACCAGATAATTATCCAGTATATGCAGTTATGGAAGCAGTAAAAAATTCAATAATGTATAGAGAGTATTCTATTATAGATAAGTTAATTGAAGTAATAGTGACAAAAACTTCAATAATAATTATAAGTCCAGGACAACTTGTATCTAAAAGTGATGTTGTTGGAGAGATGAGTTATAATAAGAGAAATATGTGGATTTATGATAAGTTAATATCACTAGATGAGGGAAGAAGATTTATTAATGACGGAAATGGTTTAGTAAGAATAAAGGAAGCATTTAAGGGTAAAAGAAAGGTAAGGTTAATAAACTCAATATTAGATGATTGCTTTAAGGTTATACTGCCAATGAGCTTAGAATAAATAGATTTATTGCAGTTAATAATAATTTTAAATAGTCTATTAAAATTTTACTTTTAATACATGTAATAAAAGTAGTAATAAACTTTAAAGCTTTATGTAAAAGTTTACTTTATACCCTTTACTATTAGTTAAGGGTATTTAATTATAAAAATTTTAATAAGGAGTGGTTCCAATGATTCAAGTTTTTTGTGCAAGAAGAGGTTCTGGTAAGACAAAAAGGTTAATAGAATTAGCCAACCACCAACAAATAAGTGCGAAGGGTGATGCTGTTTATATTGATGATGATTCTAGACCAATGCTGCAATTGGCAAGAGGGATAAGGTTTATTGATACTAATGAATATAGAGTTGAAGATTGTCAAACTTTTTATGGAATGTTATGTGGAATAATTTCTTCTAACTACGATATTGAAAATATTTATATTGATGGACTATCTAATATAGTTAAATGTACTATGAAAGATTCAACTGAGTTATTTAGAAAAATAGCTGGATTAACAGATAAGTTTGGTATTAATGTATATATTAATGTGAATGTTGATACTAGTGAAGAAGTACCAGCATGTATTAGAGAGTACGTAGCATAAGATTGAAAATAATTAAAGTTAGATAAATTTTTAAAAGCTGTATATTTTACAGCTTTTTTTAATGGTAAATTTTCTTGATAAAACTTTATAATAACTATATACTAAATATATGAATTTTTATAGGAGGTAAGGAGATGGCTAACGTTTTAGACGAGTTATTAGATCGTGGATACATAAAGCAATTTACTCATGAAGAAGAGACAAGAGAGTTATTAGAGAAGGAGAAAATAACTTTTTATATAGGATTTGATCCAACAGCAGATAGTTTACATGTAGGTCACTTTATAGCAATGATGTTTATGGCTCACATGCAAAAAGCTGGTCATAGACCAATAGCTTTACTTGGTGGTGGAACTGCAATGATAGGAGATCCATCAGGAAAAACAGATATGAGATCAATGCTTACAAAAGAACAAATCCAACATAATGTTGACTCAATAAAGAAACAAATGGAAAAGTTTATAGACTTTACTGATGATAAAGCTATATTAGTAAATAATGCAGATTGGTTATTAAATTTAAATTATGTTGATTTCTTAAGAGATGTTGGAGTTCACTTCTCAGTAAATAGAATGTTAAGTGCTGAATGCTTCAAACAAAGATTAGAAAAAGGATTATCATTCTTAGAATTTAACTATATGTTAATGCAAGGTTATGATTTCTACGTACTAAATCAAAAATACAATTGTAAGATGGAATTAGGTGGAGATGATCAATGGTCAAATATGATTGCTGGAGTTGAACTTGTTAGAAGAAAAGCTCAAGGTCAAGCTATGGCAATGACTTGTACATTATTAACTAATAGCCAAGGGCAGAAGATGGGAAAAACAGTTGGTGGAGCTTTATGGTTAGATCCGGCAAAGACATCTCCATTTGATTTCTATCAATACTGGAGAAATATAGATGATGCTGATGTTGAAAAATGTT